>NZ_JBNLYE010000395.1:0-3482 GCF_050172095.1 Bacillus sp. GMs2/2 | reverse complement strand
TGATGATCAACGCTTATTAGGAGTCCGATTAGGTTCTGTACTTGTGACAGAGGAAAATCAATATTTAGTAATTAAGAAAAAAGATCATTATGCACTGTTAAATATACATAATTTAGAATGCACACATGTTGAAGTGCAGTTAGAACATTTGGAAGAAATGTTGCGGGAAGATTTCCAAGAAAGTATAACGGAGATTATCGCACCAGAACATATAAAAATTGTTGCGAAAAATGTTATATAGATAAAGAAGCTGGAAGGAACAGCTTCTTTATTTTCATTATAAGGATAACGTTTTTACAACCTCACCAATGAAGTGTTTTCTTTTTTAGTTAGTTTGAAGTGAACTTTTGAAAAAAATTGTCTCGGTACATGTACATAACCCATGAGATTGTTATTAAAGAAATGATGATTTGTTTGTTTTTAATTGGTGCATTGAAAACAAGCCAACCAACTATATCAAATAACAAATGTAGCACGATTGAAAGAACTACAAATTGAAGTAACGTATTTAAAAATCTTTTTATAAAGTGTCCTCTTAAAATAATAGGTTTTATTAACAGTTTGATATAGTGATATTATACATTAAATGTGTATTGTGGTAAAATTTACATAAGTTAGTGGAATAAAGCAAATGAAAGTTAGTAAGGGGGAACATTCATGGAATTCTGGATGGTTATACTGATAGTAGCTGTTGGTTTCATTTATATCGCTGAAAAATTAACTACAATTGAAAAGAAAAATGATGCGCGTTTAAAGAGAATTGAAGATAGATTACAATTAATTACGAAAGAAATGGGAATTATAGAAAGAGAACCTGAAATTAATAAAGAACTACGCCAGCTTGTAGAAGAAGGCAAAAAAATTACAGCAGTTAAGAGAGTAAGAGAAGCTTTTGGTTTTTCCTTACTAGAAGCGAAGCAATATGTTGATAAATTATAAAAAAGATCATCCATTTGGGTGATCTTTTTCACTGCACCATGCGTGTATTTACATAAGCGGCGATTATAAAGTGTCCAATTAGAGTGATAGGAATAACGATTGTGACATTAGGCGTAGTGAAGACACTACCGATTGTCGCAATGACACCAGCAATTAAATTATAAAGACCTACTATTTTTGATAGTTTCACTTTATCAGGCACGCGGCGTTCGTTGAATCCTGATAAGAGCCAAGTGTACTGCTTTACTCCGATGAAATAAGCTAGTGCAAATGAAATGATTGCTACTATAAATAATGTTGGTGAAGCGAAGAGAGTCATTGCAAACACCTCCGTTAATGGACTATAAATAAATTATAGTCCGAATGTTATAATTTAACAAAATATAATTTAGGTTTTAAGTGTAATAGAAAAATGGAGTATTGGTAATGAGGGGAGATTAAGTATGAATATTGTGGAGTTTCAGAGGTATGTATCAAATTTCAGTAAAGAAAAAGGATTTCAAGATACAACAATTGAAGAGCGTACGATATATACGATGGCGGAATTAGGTGAATTAGCGGAAGTCATATTAAAGCGTGATACAATACAAGATGCGAAAAGAGAAATCGGTTTAGAAATGTTTGATGTAATTTGGAATGTATGTGATTTAGCAAATAAATTAAATATTGATTTAGAGAAGGCGTTTAAAGAAAAAATGAAAATTAATAAAAAGCGTGAATGGTAAGTAGAATTTTAATTTGTAAAGATGGGTGATATGAATGAAAAAGAAGCTTTTTATAGGAGGAATCTTTACTTTAATAAGTGTAATAAGTGTTGTCGTTTACTTAGTTTTTCAAGGCATATTCATTCCGAATCAAATAAGTGCTGATAAGTATGAAATAAAAGGTGTAGATGTCGCATCGTATCAAGGGGATATAGATTGGAGAGAGTTGGAAAAGCAAAATATGAAGTTTGCGTTTATAAAGGCGACTGAAGGAAGTTCGTTTGTGGATGAGTACTTTTCGAAAAATTGGAGGAATGCGAATAAGACAGATATGCGCATCGGAGCGTATCATTTTTTTAGTTTCAATAGTAAGGGTGAAACACAAGCAGAGCAATTTATACGAACTGTTCCAAAATATAAACAAGCATTGCCACCCGTGATTGATGTTGAGTTTTACGCTAACAAAAAAGATAATCCGCCTAAGCGTGAAGATGTTACGAAAGAGTTGGCGGTCATGATTGAAATGCTAGAAAAACATTACGATAAGAAAGTAATATTGTATGCAACGCAAGAGGCGTATGATTTATATATAAAGGATGCGAATCCAAAATGTGATATATGGATTCGTAGTGTTCTTACAAAACCGAGTTTATCTGATGAGAGAAAATGGACGTTTTGGCAATACACGAACCGCGGGAGATTAAGCGGTTATAATGGAAAAGAAAAGTATATTGATTTGAATGTATTTTATGGGAATGAGGAAGAGTTTGAGAATTATGGAATGGAAGATTAAGTTTTAAAGCGTACAACATTTTGTACGCTTTTTTATCATTTGTGTAAAAAAATGTAAAAAACGATGGAACAAAGATTTGAGATGAATTGTCTAATATAGGTAATAACTATTTAGTTTGAAAGGAAGGATGGAGAAAATGAAAAAGAATACATTATTAAAATTAGGGGTATGTGTTAGTTTACTAGGAATAACTCAATTTGTTAGTACAATTTCTTCTGTGAAAGCAGAACAAAAGCTAGAGCAAATAGTAATCAAAAATGAGACGGGAACCATTTCAATATCTCAGTTAAACAAGAATGTATGGGTTCATACGGAGTTAGGTTATTTTAGTGGAGAAGCAGTTCCTTCGAACGGTCTAGTTCTTAATACTTCTAAAGGGCTAGTACTTGTTGATTCTTCTTGGGATAACAAATTAACGAAGGAACTAATAGAAATGGTAGAAAAGAAATTTCAGAAGCGCGTAACGGATGTCATTATTACACATGCGCACGCTGATCGAATTGGCGGAATAACAGCGTTGAAAGAAAGAGGCATTAAAGCGCATAGTACAGCATTAACCGCAGAACTAGCAAAGAACAGTGGATATGAAGAGCCGCTTGGAGATTTACAAACAATTACGAGTTTAAAGTTTGGCAATACAAAAGTAGAAACGTTCTATCCAGGGAAAGGACATACAGAAGATAATATTGTTGTTTGGTTGCCACAATATCAAATTTTAGCTGGAGGCTGTTTAGTAAAATCTGCGGAAGCTAAAGATTTAGGAAATGTTGCGGATGCGTATGTAAATGAATGGTCTACATCGATTGAGAATGTGCTGAAGCGATATGGAAATATAAATTCGGTAGTACCTGGTCATGGAGAAGTAGGAGACAAGGGATTACTTTTACATACATTGGATTTATTAAAATAAGAAATTGTAGAAATACAAAAGAAAGGAGAAATAATTTTCTCCTCTCTTTCTTCTAACTATATTTAAATGCTGAATCTGTCGATTACGTCAGCATATATTACTGAGATTTTAATTCCAAGTATACAAATACTAGTAC
>NZ_JBNLYE010000394.1:0-3489 GCF_050172095.1 Bacillus sp. GMs2/2 | reverse complement strand
CGATACCCCCACTAGTTAAAAAGAAAGAAAAAAATCTTCCACAAAGAGCGACGGTTCCAGTGACTATTGAAGGGGTAAAAACCAATATAGTTGAAGTAGGTGAAATCATCCAACACCTGCCGGAAATTCAATTGGTCATTTTAATGTTGGGTGTTTTTGCCCATCCCCCCAAAAAGGTGTATAAGACAAAATATACCAAATTAATCACAAAAGAAAAGACACCCTAAGGTGCCTTCCTCCGACTTGAACCACTTTAATTTTAATAATATGTATTTGACTCCCATCCAAATATTATTTTACCATGTTAAGTTGTTTTATACATTGAAAAATTTGGTTCATATCTATATTTTATTGAAATTTACTTGTTATGTACTTCGTTATATTCGTCATGGTAACCTCCAAAAATTAAATAACGTAATCACCTCTTCAAGTGCTATTGTTATCTCATTAATTTATGTATAACCTCTTTATATTCATTAATCTTTTTATACATATTATTGTCAATAAATTTGAAGTAAATAAACACCCTAGAAGCAATAACAAATTAACTCCGTTAAAGAACAAAATATAAAGCCAAATATCATTGAATGGATATATAATTATTATCGAAGAGCAATCTGTAGGTCATTTATACATGTCAAAAAGGGAAAGCACTTATTTAAATTGCTTTCCTCTCCTTTTTAGAGAAATGGGTACAGTTACCCGTGTATGTTCCGTATATTGGTAACATATATTATATCTTTTTGATCGGTATCAACTGTTAAATGGTTTTTGTTTTTGAATTTTCTTTTAACATTGATTATACTAAGAAAAAGAGTCAAATTATGCTATACTCTTACAGAGAACGTAACAGTGACAAGTCTCTTCTATGAATAATATCTTGTCACTGATCTTTTCTCTTGTGTCTTCTTCTTGCATCGTAAAAGAAAGAGCCACAATCCCAGCCATTGGGGATTGCGGCTCTTTTACTATCTTAATTGTTTATTATGAATTTCCTTTGAAAATAAACTCAACTTCTTCTATACTTAATTTACTTGCTTTTGCAATTGTTTCAATTGATACGCCAAGTTCATGCATACCTTTAATCATTTGTATTTTTCCTTCTTGAACTCCTTCATTGCGAGCATGAGCAAACTTTGCAGCTTCATCCATTAACGCTTTTTCCCTTGCTTCATATGCTTGTCGGAAAGAAGAATCTTGACTCATACGTTCCCATTTATTCATCGCTTTTTGTAAAATTGGATCTTGGTTCATCGCAATATCCTCCAATGTTTGGGTTAAGTGTTCATCCTCATTCGCTGGAAGCAATAACAACCAACGAACAAATGAATCTTCCCAGGGATTTACTTGTTCATTCCGCCACTGTTGCATGAGTTTTGGAATCTCTACGATGTGAACTTCAATATTACTACTTAATACCTTCTGTTGTTGCTGATTCCATAAGGATTCCAGTTGTATGGAATGCCTCGTATTCAGGAAACATAACGAAATTTAATAAATTGATTGTAATTGTTTTATGAAGAGAGCTGTATGGCATTCCTTTTTGAAGTTGGGATGTGTATAGCCTTCCCCAGTAATATAAACTTCTCTTAATCATGTCATGATTGTTATTCAGCTGTATTTCTACATTCGCCTTTGTGCCTGTATCTAATGTAGCGGAAATATCTAAAATTGATAATTTATCCTCTTCATATTCTGGGTGTAAGTGTGGATCTTCCAGTTGCAACGAAACAATCGGTGATTCTAAAGAATATTGTAACATCGCATTTAAAAAGGCAATGAGAATATCTTCATTTCCACTTGTACCAAATAATTATTTAAAAGCAAAATCAATGCGTAAATTCACTAATTGGTGATTGGGCATGGGTTTTCCTCTCCCCATCTCATATGATGTTTTTCTTTTATTGTACAAAATAGAGTGGTACCCATGCAAATAAGTCCTTATCACAATATACATAAGAACTTACCCCAATATTTATTATATATCACTGATTCTCATGAGTTTAACATTTTGCATCTTTTATAAAACTCATTTTATTCTATCTCTACTTTCAACTAGTATTGGAACTAATGTACAATTATAGTATTCACAATAATTTGAAATCAATTTATTTTAGTTAAAAAGAGGTGTTTTAATGGCTATGCAGCGTGCTATAAATCAAAATGGTGAAGATTCCCATATTTGGATAGTTGAAAAAGGAGATGGCAATACATATTTCTGTCCACATTGTAAAGCACAAGTCAATCCTAGAAAAGGGGATGAGAGGATTCATCATTTTGCGCATGTAGCAGGTAGCGCTTGTGCTTTTAGTGGAACTGGTGAATCTAAAAAACATGTAGATATGAAAGAGAATTTTTTTAAACATTTAAAAAAATATCGACCAGAACTTAAAGTTGATATGGAAGCAATCCTTATTCCAGGAAGACGAGCTGATATGGTTATCTATGAAAATGATCAGCCATTTGTAGTCGAATTCCAAGCATCAAAAATAGAACGTGAAGAGTTAATAGCTCGAACAAAAGACTATAGTGAAGCAAAAATCCCTGTACTATGGATTTTTCATATCAGTCGAGTGAAGCTTGATGATTTCAAGAAAAATCAAACTAAACGTATTTCCAATGAGCTAGTATATTTAAATAACGCTGATTCACTTTATGTTTTAAACGACAAGGGTTTTATACAAAAATGCTCTTTAAGAAAGAAAGCGAATCGACAAGAAACTTTTTATATAAATTTTTATAATGCACAAAGAATTTTCAAATTCAATAAAGTAGTTATGAATCCACCAGATAAACAAACCTTGTATTTATGCCAACTTGAAAAAGATTCCATACAAAGTGAAAAATTCTATTATTATGGTTATTTATTTAAGACGAATATAAACAGCCTTCCTAATTACTATAATGTAAAGCTAGAATTAGAGCGCTTTATTAAAAATGGGAATCTATACATATATGACAATAAAGATCACAACAATAAAGGCGTATACATGTTTAATTGCTTTATTCGTTTAGAAGGCTCTTTTGAAAATAGGTATCATTTAAATGATGGGATTTGTTATTTGTTTCAAAAACCTTTAACCACAGATGAGATTATAAATTTACAACAAGTACAGAATTCTAAAAAACCTCTTTCTGACAAAGCGAAAGAAGACAATTCAGCATATCTTGCAAAAGAAATTACTATTGAACCAACTACGACACCAAGAATAAACGGGGACAATATTTATTGTCCTTATCCTCAGAAAAAAAATATTCAACAAAAAAAGTTAATTCCAAAGCGCAAAATGTTAAAGCACCATATTTAGTAAAGAAAAAAGATGTACCTAAGTTGACTATTTCAAACGAAGTGAACAAAACTAGTACACTACAACAAATAGCAGCAACTACTAATGAAACAGGTGAAAATCTAAATAAAAAGATACAGACCTCTAAGTATCATACTTTGCAAAATAATCTTATAAAAAATAGTTATAATGAAACCAAACA
>NZ_JBNLYE010000393.1:0-3500 GCF_050172095.1 Bacillus sp. GMs2/2 | reverse complement strand
TTCACTATTATATATAAGCTCATTATGAATCAATCAAATGGTCCTCGTATACCATTATTAATACATGTAGTAGGCATAGAAAAATTCATCACACTATTAGATTTCTAAAACACAGTTAAAAGCAACGCAAGTACCAAAATTTCTAAGTACTTGCGTTGCAAATTTTACTATCGTGAATACATTTTCGGACATTCATCACCACTTGGTTCATAAAAACAATGGCTTTTAAACTGTCCTACAAATGGCTGATTATACCATTCAGGTGGACAAGCTCCAACTGGACGGAAATACCAAAGAGCCCATCGTGCAGGCCAGCGCCATTGACCTTGTAAAACTTTTCGTGCGATTTCTTTTTCTGATTCACGAGCGCGTTGATAAAAATATCCATATTGTACTGCTTCAAATCCGCCGGGGCTTTGATATACAGCGTCGCGTACGGTACGGAGTTGTTTAAAATCTAAGCAATCACAAAATACACGGTTTACTACAACGCATCCAACTAACTCCTCACCTTGGCGACCTTCGCCTTCAGCTTCAGCACGAATTAAACGAGCTAGTAAATCAACATCACTTTCGTTGTATGGAATAAGGGGCATAGTGATACCACCTTTCTGTTATAGTAAAGAGTGTATGTTATAAAACAATCTGCGTGCTTTTTTACATAAAAATAACATTTAATTTTAAGAGGAGCTTGTATAAAAAGAGCTAATTAGTAATAGTAGATAAATATAAAAGGGAGAGGTATTATGTATCGAATTCATAAAGACCATATCATTTACTCAATGTCACCAGAAAATAAGCCTTGTATGGAAGTGGAAATTGGGAGCAGTCTTGTATTTGAAACATATGATTGCTTTGAAAATCAAATCGATTCTGAAGATGTTGTGTTTCAAGAATTAGATTGGAACCGAATTAATCCAGCGACTGGACCTGTATATGTTAAAGGAGCAGAACCTGGCGATATATTAGCCGTAACGATTGAAAAGATTAAAATTGCAGAGCAGGGCGTTTTAACTACAGGTGCAAACCTTGGTGTAATAGGGAATGAGTTAAATGAAAATACAGTGAAAATTGTCCCAATACATAATGAACATGTTTTGTTTTCAAGTGAACTACAAATCCCGATTAATCCAATGATTGGGGTAATTGGTATTGCACCGAAAGAAGAGAGCATTTCATGTGGCACACCGCATGATCACGGCGGGAATATGGACTGTAAAGAAATTAAAGAAGGAACAACATTACTACTACCAGTTAATGTCCCAGGAGCACTATTAGCGTTAGGTGATTTACACGCAGCAATGGGGGATGGTGAAATTGGGGTTAGTGGAGTAGAGGTTGCTGGTGAGGTAACTGTAACAGTTCAAATTATAAAAGGGAAAAAATGGCCACTACCAATGGCTATTCAAAAAGAAAAAGTAATGACGATTGCTTCAGAAAAATTGCTAGATGATGCAGCAAATCGTGCTGTACGTAATATGGTGACATTTTTACATGAAGAATTAGCAATGTCTAAAGCTGATGCAACGCTTTTATTATCGGCAGCAGGTAATTTAAAAGTTTGCCAAGTTGTGGATCCGTTGAAAACGGCGCGTATGGAATTAGGGATGGATTATGTGGAGAAACTAGGATTTACTTTTATTAAATTTCATATTAAATAGATAAGGGACGAAAAAGGATACTTTTGTATAAAAGCATCCTTTTTTAATTTACGGATTTTGTGAAAAGAGGTAGTATTTATTTTATATAAGTATATTTGAGATTGTGGATTAAAAAGGAGTTCAATAATGGTCAAAATTATGATTGTAGAAGACGATATGAAAATTGCAGAACTATTATCAAAACATGTTGCGAAATATGGTTATCAAGGAGTTATTGTATCGGACTTTCAAAATGTATTAGACATTTTTTTAGATGAACAACCAGAGTTAGTTTTATTAGATATTAATTTACCGAGTTTTGATGGGTACTTTTGGTGTCGTCAAATTCGCGGTGTTTCTACATGTCCGATACTATTCATTTCGGCCCGTGAAGGTACGATGGATCAAGTTATGGCGTTAGAAAATGGTGGCGATGATTTTATTCCGAAGCCTTTTCATTATGAAGTTGTAGTGGCGAAAATTCGTAGTCATTTAAGACGTGCATATGGAGATTATGCACCGAAACTAGAAGAGCGAATGATTGAGCAACAAGGCCTTTGTTTATATCCTGAAAGACTTGTATTGAAACTTAGAAACGAAGAGATTGATATAACGAGAAACGAAGCTATTTTATTAGAGACATTAATGAAAAATTATCCGCGTGTTGTGAGTAGGGAAGTGTTGTTAAATAAATTATGGGATAGCGAATCTTATGTTGATGATAATACATTAAGTGTAAATACAACACGTGTGCGTAAAAAGTTACAAACGTTACATATAGAAGGTGCGATTGAAACGATTCGTAGTGTTGGATATAGATTGCATATTACTTGGGATACTGGTATAGAAAAATGATAAGATTATTTATACGTGATCATATACCACTTATTTGCTTTACTATAATTCAACTACTAGCTATATTTCTCGTATATTGGTTTGATGGGCATAATCATATTACAACGGCGTTATATGCAATGTTTCTAGGGGCTTTCTTTATGGGAAGTTATTTAGTGTTTCGTTATTTTACACATCGTTCTTTTTATGAGCGCTTAGCAAACCCGATGCAATCTTTGGATGAATCTGTTCAAAAATCTGATTTTGCAGCTGTATCGGCTGCTCTTCAAGAACTACTTGAGGTGCAATATCGACATTATCAAAATCAGCTGCAAATGCAAGAGAGAAAAAATAATGACCATTTAACCTTTATGAATCAGTGGATTCATCAAATGAAAACACCTTTATCTGTAATAGAATTAATTACACAGGATGAAGTAGATTCACGTTTTGAAAGTATAAATGAGGAAACTGATCGATTAAAAAAGGGATTAGAAATGGCTCTGTATGTCGCACGTTTAGAAGCATTTACACAAGATTTTTATGTAGAAAGAGTACAACTACATAAAATAGTGAATGATTCGGTACATGAGCATAAACGGTTCTTTATCCGGAATTTTGTATATCCAGAGCTTGAAATTGATAAGGACATTACTGTAGAAAGTGATGCGAAATGGTTACAATTTTTAATTGGGCAAATACTATCGAATGCGATTAAATATTCATCAGGTAGTAGAGAAAAGATTAAAGTGAAAGCTTGTAAGGAAGGTAATACCGTTATACTTGAAATTGCTGATAATGGCGTAGGTATACCGAAGCAAGATTTACCAAGAGTCTTCAAACCTTTCTTTACAGGAGAAAACGGTAGAGATTTTAAAGAATCAACAGGAATGGGGCTATATCTCGTATATGAAATTACGAAGCAATTAGGACATAGTGTAGAAATCCATTCAGAAGTTGATAAAGGTACGGTAGTACGAGTAATATTTTTTAATGTGTAAAAAGTGATCAAGGCTAAAGAACGTT
>NZ_JBNLYE010000392.1:0-3503 GCF_050172095.1 Bacillus sp. GMs2/2 | reverse complement strand
ACCCTTCCTTTATACAGTTATTTTTTCTCTTTTTATAACTTCATTCATATAATTTATTAATTCTTCATTTAAATTTTCATGCTGTAGCGCCATCTCAATCGTCGTCTTAATAAATCCAAATTTCTCCCCAACATCATAACGTATACCTTGAAAATCATATGCAAATACACGTTGAATTTCATTTAATCGTTGAATTGCATCTGTTAATTGAATTTCCCCACCAGCACCTGTTTGTTGACTTTCAAGGAACATAAAGATTTCTGGTGTTAATACGTAACGACCCATAATTGCTAAATTTGATGGTGCTGTACCTACTGCTGGCTTTTCAACAAACTGACGCACTTGATAACGACGGTCGTTTTGTTCAATTGGATCGATAATGCCGTAACGATGTGTTTCATTTTCAGGCACTGTTTGTACACCTATTACAGATGATTGCGTTCCTTCATATTGATCCATTAATTGGCGTAAACATGGTGTTTCTGCCTGCACAATATCATCACCAAGTAATACCGCAAATGGCTCATTTCCAATAAATTTACGGGCGCACCATACTGCGTGTCCCAGCCCTTTTGGTTCTTTTTGTCTTATGTAATGAATGTTAATTTTTGAGGAAGCTTGTACTTTTTCAAGCATTTCATACTTTCCTTTTTCTAAAAGGCTTTGTTCAAGCTCGAAAGAATGATCAAAGTGGTCCTCAATGGCACGCTTTCCTTTTCCAGTAACAATAATAATATCTTCAATTCCTGATTCTATCGCTTCTTCTACTATGTATTGAATTGTCGGTTTATCAACGATAGGTAACATTTCTTTCGGCATTGCTTTCGTTGCTGGTAAAAACCTTGTCCCCAGTCCCGCAGCTGGAATAATTGCTTTTCTTACTTTTTTCAAATCTAGTACCCCCAAGTGTATTATTATATCTATATGTAACAATAACAAAAACCCTACCTATAAAGTCATAGTTATTACTCCATAGGTAGAGTTTCTGTTAAAAATAAATTATGGGCATCTAACCCATCCTCACGTCATACTCCCGACGACAAGCGTCTAAGGTAGGTTGGAAAATAAATTTTCTACCCACAGCACGACCGAGTGCCCCCATTGATAACGGTTAGGAGACATCACCAATTCTTTATTTAAAAAATACCGAACAATTTTTTACGACGAATTTGTTCTGGATCTTCTTTGTAAATTGCCTTCCCGCTAATTAATAAGTACGGATTTTCTTTCAAATCACTCATAACATTCATTCCAAATTCTTTCTCAATTAGTTCATAGCTTTCTGCTAAATGAAATCCTCTTGACGTTGTGTTATGTGCATCTGATGCGATCATATGTGTTAAATTATGTTCTACAAGCTGTAGTGAGAATTTTTTAATTTTTTTTCCAAATTTCCCAAGTAAACTACCTGCTGTCACTTGTGTTAATGCACCTTTATTTACAAGATTATATAACTTATCTGGCCGCTCGATTAACTCGGCATTACGTTCCGGATGAACGATAATTGGAATCATTCCTTTTACGCGCAATTCATATAGTAGTTGTTCTGCATAACGAGGTACGTGATTTGATGGGAATTCAATGAATATATATTTATTTGTTTCATTTAAAGTAACGATTTTACCAGCTTCATAGTCTTCTAATAAATCGCCATATAATCTGACCTCTTGCCCAGGTAAAATGGTAAGTGGCATATTATGTTGTTGTAGTTCATCATTTAGTTGTTTTACATGATGAATAATTGAGGTACGTTCATTTACATATTTTCCATTTTGATGGTGCGGCGTTGCGACAATGGTATGTATTCCTTCTGAAACGGCTTGTTGTGCCATTGCTAAACTATCTGTTACTGTCTGTGCACCGTCATCGATACCAGGTAAAATGTGACAATGTAAATCTATCATTTGTTTCATCCTCCCTCTCTCCTATAAAGATCTTTTTTCCCTTGAATATGAGATATCGCTCATATTCAAGGGAAAAAAGGAGATATGTTTTTACCATATCTCACTTTAAAATTAGTTTGCACCGTAGTAGTAGTATAGGCCTTGTTCACGTTCACGGTCGTTTAGAACAACGCCCAACAATTTACCTTTAGCCGATTCTAACAATCCTTTTGCTTTTACCGCTGTTTCTTTCTCTGTCGATTCACTACGAACAACAAGAATAGAAGCATCACATACATTTGCCATAATTTGCGCATCGGTTACAGCTAAAATTGGTGGCATATCAAAAATAACTAGATCGTACATGCTGTATGCTTGTCCAAGAAGTTCTTTCATTGATTTTGAACCTAACAATTCAGCTGGGTTTGGGGGGATTGGACCACAAGCTAAAAAGTGTAGATTATCAACTAGTGTTGTTTGCACACATTTCTCTAAACGTTCACTATTTGTTAATACGTTCGTTAGTCCAAAAATGTTATCTACTTGGAACATTTGATGCATTGCTGGTTTACGCATATCCGCATCAATTAATAATACCTTTTTTCCTTGTTGAGCAAACACAACAGCCATATTCGCTGTCGTTGTCGTTTTCCCTTCACTTGGGTTTGCAGACGTAACCATTAATGAATGTAAATTCGTATCAATAGCTGCAAATTCAATATTCGTTCGAATATTACGATATTGTTCTGAAATTGGTGATTTCGGTTGTTGATGAGCAATTAATTGACGGCGTTGACGATGATTCTTTTTCTTTTTAAATAAATTAAGAGCCAATTGTTTGTCCCCTCACTTTTCTTGATGATGGAGCGTGTGATTTCACGTTCATTGTTTCTTCATCCATACGAGCTACAATTCCTAATACTGGTAAGCCAAGTAAGTTTTCCACATCTTCTTCTTTTTTCACTGTGTTATCTAAGTATTCTAGTAAGAATGCAAGACCAACTGAAGCCATTAAACCAACAACGAAAGCAATTGCCACATTTAACATTGGACGCGGTTTAATTGGAGATTGATTTTCTGCAACTTCTGCTTTAGATAATACTGTTACGTTATCAACGTTCATAATTTTTGCAACTTCACCTTTAAATACATCTGCAGTTGCATTCGCAATATCGCGAGCTAGTTTTGGATCTTTATCCTCAGCTGTTACAGAGATTACTTGTGAATCCTTTTCATTCGCAACATTAACTTTTTTCGTTAACTCTTGCGCTGTCATATTTAAATTTAATTTTTCATTCACTTGTTCTAAGATTACTGGACTTTTAATGATAACCTTATATGTATTCGTTAATTGAATATTCGTTTGAACTTCACCAGCTTGGAACATTGCACCTTCTTGCTTCTTCTGGTTAACAAGAATTTGCGTCGAAGATTGATAGATTGGTGTCATGAAGAAAAAGCTAATGATAGCACTTACAATAGCTGCACCAAAGGCGATTACGAGGATCATTGCTAAACGTTTTTTTAAGATATGAAATAACTCTTTTAGACTAATTGTTTCTTCCATAGGTTCCTCCAACTTTCTAAAATTTACACATAGGAAAAATTATAACATATAAA
>NZ_JBNLYE010000391.1:0-3507 GCF_050172095.1 Bacillus sp. GMs2/2 | reverse complement strand
ATATTCGACACGAATTGATTGTTTTTTATGAATTTTCTTGAAAAATATTGTAATATCACTCCATTTTTTCTTCTATTTTGTTATGATGTTTATAATTAAATTGGATTAGGATTTTTTTAGAAAATGGGGGCGTATATTATGAGTGTCTCAGTAAAAGGAAATGAGCAATTAACCTCTCTATTGAACGACTGGTATCGATCTATGCTATCTCAGCAAGTTATAAAAGCTACTAATCTAAAAAAGAAAATTGATGAAAAAATTAGTAAGTTAAGCATTGAACCGAATCAAGAGCATCAGGATCAAAATTTGTTACTATACTATTCACTACTCGAATTTCGTTACAAGGTCTTAACAGATAGCCTTGGTATTCAACAAAATAGTTTTGATACTATTAGCGATTATGATATGCCTACAGATCAATTTCTACAATTCTATTATCATTTTTTCAAATCCATTCATTCCACTTTTATATCAAATTATACTGAGGCAGAGGAACATTATAAACTAGCAGAAAAAATATTGGTAGCTATACCAGATGAAATTGAACACGCCGAATTTTACTATAGAATTGCTACTTTCTATCACCATACCTATAACAATCTCGCTTCTATCGAATACGCAAATAAATCGAGAGCAATCTTTTCAAAGTACGAAGGTTATGAAGTAAAAACAGCCTTTTGTAATAGTTTGCTAGGTGGTTGCTGCATCTATTTAAAACAGTACGAACAAGCAGAAGAATATCTACATTGTGCAATTGATTTACTACAAAAAAATAGGGAAGAAGATTCCTTGTTATACGTAAAAAATACTATGGGGTGGCTGTATTCTGATCAAAGTATGTCTACTTTAGCTATTCGTCACCTTTCAGAAGTAACAGAGAAAATCCCTACACACTTCAAGGCCATCTTCCTACAAGCTAAGGAACATTATAAGTTAGGAGAACAATCAACGGCCAGCCAACTCATTGATAAGGGACTACAGATTTGCAGAGAGATTCATAACGAAGAATATACACACCACTTCTCTATTTTAAAAAAATTAAATGAAAATATTCCATTGGAAGAATTAGAAAAAATCATTCAAGAAGGAATCTTATACTTTGAGGAAGAAGAATTATGGGAATATGTTGTCGAATACGCCGAATTATTTGCCACAAAATGTAGACAATTAGAGAACCACCAAAAAGTAAGTGACTATTTCCATATTTGTTATCAAGCAAGACAAAAATCAATCGCAAAAGGAGTGTTAAAATAATGAAAAAAATTAGCTTATTATTATCAAGCATTGCTTTTATTGGGGTATTAACGGTGGGAATTTTTCAGTTTTCTAAAACAGATCAGCTTGCTACTCATGGGCATTATCCTGCTCCTTCATATAGTGTTGGCGATTATGGTGGTGCACCACCACAAATTTAATGTAAATGTATTTAAAAACCCTCCATTTGGAGGGTTTTTAAATGGCTTATCTGCCTGTTCAATACGCATAGAGAGTACATATTATACTTATTTACTATGTTATAAGATTTTTCATTTCCACTCTGTAACAAGATTCTAGCATTCTCTCCTAGAATCTCAACTTAAATCTTAAATCCACCAATTAACTCTTGAAGTTCTTCCGCCATCTGTGCTAATTGTATTGCTGAAGAATTTATCTCTTCCATAGAAGCATGTTGTTCCTCAGATGAACCAGCTATCGTTTGCATACTTGAAGAATTTTCTTTTACAGCCATAGCTATTTGATCAATCGATGTATCGACTTTCATTGCATCAGTAGTCATTGTATTAGATAGTTCCACCATATCATGCACTTTTGACACAATATCATTTGCAGATTTTGAAATCTCATAAAAACTTTGTTTTGTATCATTCGCAACCTTAATTCCCGACTGTACTTCTACGCCTACTTCATTCATAGCTTTTACAGTCTCATGTACGTCTGCTTGTATTTCTTTAATTAAACTTCCAATTTCCATTGAAGATCCGGATGATTGCTCCGCCAACTTTCTAACTTCATCGGCAACAATTGCAAATCCTCTCCCCTGTTCCCCAGCTCTAGCTGCTTCAATCGCTGCATTTAATGCTAATAAATTTGTTTGTTCCGCAATATTTTGAATCGCTTCTAATATACTGCCAATTTGCTGTGATTTCTTATCTAATAATTTTATGACATTATCGGATTGAGAAACAGAGTGATGGATAGACTGCATTTGTGTTACAGTTTGTTCTACTAATTGTTCACCTTCATTTGCTTTTTGTTTAGTGTATATGGATGAAGCCGATACTTCAGAAGCATTCTCAGCTACGTATTGAATATTTCGTGTTACCTCACCAATTAATTCAGCTCCAGACTCAACTTCATTATTTTGAACCTCTGCACTGTTCGAGATTTCTTCCATCTCTTTTGTAATTTGTTCTGTCGCAACACTTGCTTGCTCTACACTAGCAGTTAGTTCCTCAGAAGACGCAGCTACATGTCCTGCAGATGTGTTAATTTGAGAAATAATATTACGTAACGACTCTGCCATTGTATTGAAACTACCACCTAATTGACCAAGTTCATCCTTTGAACGAATATCTATTTTCTCGGTTAAATCTCCTTGACTAATTCTTTGAGCTGAAATGACTAATTGTCTTAGTGGAGTAATTATAGATTTGAGTATGAATAGAATTACAATTCCACCTAACAATAATGAAGCACCTATTATAGTGAGCGTTTTATAAAAAATAGGATTGGTAGCTTCTTCAATTTCTTTCGTAGGCATTACGCCAGCTATTTTCCAACCTGTTTTTTTATTTGTCTTAAAGCTTATATTTCGATCTTCACCATTGAGGCTATAAGTAATTACTCCATCTTCTGTCTTGTACAATTCATCCACTAAAGTTTTATCTAATTTCTCTCCAGGTTTTAGTGATGGATGAACAACTATAGTTTTATCTTGACTAACTATAGATACAAATCCTTGCTTCCCAATTTTTATCATTTTGGATGTTTTTACGATATCTTTAATATTCAAATCTACGCCAATGACACCACTTTTATCTGCATTCTGCTTTGCAATTGCAATTACCATATTTCCTGTAGACTTTGATTTATATGGAGATGAAACAATAATCTCTCCATCTGCTTTTACTGCATCCTTATACCAACTGCTTTCTAGCGGATTAAACCCTTCTGGTATTTTTCCAACAGGTGCATGAATAAATTGATTGTTACTGGATGCCGTATAAATCGTTTCTATCTCTGGATGTAACTGTATATATTGATCAAATTTATTCTGTACATTTTGCGATTGTTCAGGATTATAATCCCCTTGTGTGAGTACCTTTGCAAAATGAGTGATATCTGTATGCTTATTTTCTAATTCATCATCAACAATCTTATCTAAAATACTTATATTATCTTTTGCTGATTGTAGAATTGTTTCATTAAGATCTGTTTTTGCTTTATTATAAGATGATACTCCTACGATAAGGCTTGGTATAATTAATATTGCTATAAATGCCATAG
>NZ_JBNLYE010000390.1:0-3509 GCF_050172095.1 Bacillus sp. GMs2/2 | reverse complement strand
AACATAAAAAAGCATCTAACTTCGATGCTTTTCAAATAAGTTAAACAATCCTTTTCCGAATCGAACTTGAAATCAAATCAATTATAATTACCATTAAAATGATACCTAATAAAATAATCCCAACACGAGACCAATTCCGTGAACTCAGCGCAAAAATTAAAGGTGTACCAATCCCTCCTGCTCCAATAACCCCTAAAATCGCAGCGGATCGTACATTAATTTCAAATCTGTATAACGTATACGATAGAAAATCCGGTAACACTTGTGGTAACACTGCATACCAAAGTATTTGAAAACGGTTTGCTCCTGTTGCTAGTAACGCTTCCGTCGGTCCTTTATCTATGTTTTCAATTCCTTCTGAATATAGTTTCCCTAACATTCCAATAGAATGTAATCCTAAGGCTAATACTCCTGCAAAAGAGCCTGGACCAACAGCTTTTATAAATAAAAGAGCCATAACTAATTCAGGAAATGTACGAACAAAACTAAGTACAAATTTCCCAGATCCTGAAGTTAATTTTCCACTACTCATATTCGTTGCCGCCCAAAAGGCAAACGGAACAGATAAAAATGCAGAAATAAATGTACCTAATATTGCAATTGCCAACGTATCAATTAATCCATGTAATAAATCTTCACCATCTGGCAAAGATACATACGACCAGTCTGGATTCAATATCCCTGTCATAATTGCTTTCGTAATTTCACCTGCTGTGTCCTTTATCCCCTCTAATGGCACTCCTGAAAAGGCCCATGCATATACAACTGTAAGTGCTATTAAAATAATCCAGCGATATATACTCGGTTTCTTCGGTTTTGGTACAATCATCGTCGTTCTATTCATTATAGTTTCTCCCGCAACAATGTACTAATGTAGTCAATTAACAAAACAACAATAAGGGTATAAATAATTATAGAAGCAGTTTGTTTATATTGTAAAAATCCAAGTGTACGATCATAATATAATCCAATACCACCTGCTCCTACTAAACCTAGGACAGCCGCTGCACGTACATTCACCTCAAATGTATATAGTACATAGGAAACAAAATGTGCTTTTACTTGTGGAATGACTCCATAAACAATCCATTGCACCTTATTAGCCCCTACAGCTGTCATCGCTTCTAGTGGGCCCGGGTCAATTGATTCAATTGATTCATACAACAATTTCGCCACGAGCCCAATTGAGAAAAAAGTAAGAGCTAAAATACCCGGAAGTGGTCCTATTCCAAAAATAGCTACGAAAATTGCCGCTAATAATAAATCTGGTATCGTTCGAATAAAATTTAAAATCAATCGAGCTGGACTGTATAAAAATGTACTAGTAAACACATTACTTGCCGCAAACAGTGCAAGTGGAATAGCTAAAATCGCTCCTAAAGTCGTCCCAATAATCGCCATACGTATTGTATCTAACATTGCTGTTGTAATAACTTGAAAATAACTCCAATCTGGCGGCACCATTTCTTTTAACAAATCCATCATATTAGGAAAACCAACTACTAGCTTTGAAAATGATGCGTCGACCTGTATACTACTTCCCCACAACAGTAAAATGACTAGAATAAACGTTAACATATGTTTTAACTTACTCGGCGGCTTCGGTATCGATTTCGAATATATCGTTACGTCACTCATTTAACTGCCACCTCTAACAATTCATTTTTCTGTGCTACATCTCCATAAATTTCAGCAAATTTTTCATCTGTCGCCTCTTCTACTGAACCATCAAAAACAATTTCTCCTGCATGTAATCCAATAATACGTGTCGCATATTGCCTAGCTAAATCAATAGAATGCAAATTCACAATTGTTGTAATTCCAAAATCTTCATTGATTTTTTTCAAATCATTTAATACTTGCTTTGTCGTAAGTGGATCTAACGATGCAACAGGCTCATCTGCCAATATGATTTTTGCTTCTTGTGCCAATGCTCTAGCTATTGATACACGTTGCTGTTGTCCTCCTGATAATTCATCAGCACGTGCATATGCTTTTTCTAAAATATTCACTCTTTTTAACGCTTGAAATGCGAGCTCCACATCTTCTTTCGGAAACAAACCTAACGTTGTACGTAATGTGGAATGATATCCAATACGACCAGCTAATACATTTTTTAATACTGTTGATCGCTTTACAAGATTAAAACTTTGGAAGATCATACCGATATCCCGGCGCATACGCCTTAATTCTTTTCCTTTCGCAGCAGTAATAGACTCACCTTCAATAATGATTTCTCCTTCGGTAATCTCATGAAGACGATTTACGGATCTGAGAAGTGTAGATTTTCCAGCTCCAGACACCCCTACCATTACAACAAACTCACCTTTTTGAATTTTCAAGTTTATATTATTCAATCCTTTTGTACCATTTGGATACACTTTGGAGACATTTCGAAACTCTATCACACATCTTACCTACCTTCTATGTATTCAAAATGGCAAACTAACTGAAAACATCCCCTTTCAGCTAGCTGCCATTTTCATATGTATTATTGCGTTTTTACTTTCTTCCCATATTCACGAACGATATCAAATTTACTATCATCAGATTTAACATATCCTTCATGTGAATATACTTCTTTAATGATTTTGTGACCTTCCTCATTCTTTCCAATTTCAATGAAAGCATCTTGTAATTTCTTGCTCCACTCTGCATCTAAATCAGATCGTACAGAAATTGTATCGTTCGGAATTTTCTCAGTAAATTTCGCTATTTTCGTTTGATCAAATATATTCGGATAATCTTTTTTTACAATATTACGAGCATCTTGGAATACAACAGCCGCATCTACGTCACCATTTAAAAGAGCAATAAGCGACTGATCGTGACCTTTTAATGTAACAGGTTTCACATCTTTTAACGGATCAATTCCCTCTTTTAATAGAACAGCTGCAGGCCATACATACCCTGCTGATGATGTTACATCTTGATAACCAATCTTTTTACCTTTTAAATCTTTTACACTATTTATATTAGAGTCTTTTTTAACAACAAACTCAGATTTATAATAATCTACTAAATCTTTTGTAGGAGCTCCCGTTTCATCCTCTACTCCAAAACGTTGTGCTTGTAAAATTACATTTGCAGCCTTCTTTTCATGTGCTAATACGTACGCTGTTGGCGGTAAAAATCCTACATCTACTTGTTTAGATGCCATCGCTTCTACAATTGTATTGTAGTTCGTTGAAATACTAACTTTTACTGGAATATTTAACTTATCACTTAATAGCTTCTCAAGCGGTTTTGCCTTCGCCTCTAACGTATCCGCATTTTGAGAAGGAACAAATTGAACATTTAAAGTCTTCGGTACATACCCTTTTTTCGTATCTTCATTTTTACTTGCACTTGACTCTTTCGTCCCGCAGCCACTTAATAATCCCGCTGCTAGTACAACTGTTGTGCTCATTGCAAAAACTTTTTTCAACATGTTAATGCCTCCATTTTTCATTGTTATAAAATAACCTTTCATAAACATGAAGAAATATATCACATATTTTTACAAATAA
>NZ_JBNLYE010000389.1:0-3511 GCF_050172095.1 Bacillus sp. GMs2/2 | reverse complement strand
CAAAAATAGAGAACGTATTGGGAGAAGACATTATGTACACAAAACTATTAAAATCAATTACATCATTATCACTTATTGGTGGTGCGTTGTTATATACAAATGGCAGTGATGTGAAAGCTGCTGAAGTGGGTGTTTTTTCTGATGTGCCGACATCACATTGGTCATATCCTGCGATTAAAGATTTAGCAAGTAAGAATATTATTTCTGGTTATGGAAATGGGATATTTGGTTTTGGAGATGTTGCGACAAGGGAGCAAGTTGCGGCTTTAATTTATCGAGTGTTAGTACCGAATAAACAAGGCGGTTCGTTTAGTAATGATGGAACTCGTTACGTATTAAAGGATGGATCTACGTTTAAAAATCCTTACGGTGATATTAATCAAAATTCTACAATGTTCCCAGAAGAGGTATTAACTTTAACGAATTTAGGAGTTTTTAAAGGTGATGAAAATGGCCAATTTAGACCGAAAGCTTCTGTGAATCGTGCGGAAATGGCACAAATTCTTACGAATGCTTTCCATCTTGCGGCAAAACAAAAACATACCTTTAAGGATGTTCCAAATCCATTTTGGGCAGAAAATGCAATTAGTGCAGTGCAGTCAAATGGAATCGCAGATGGCACAGGGAATGGGAATTTTGAACCGTATGGCACAGTAACACGTGAACAGTATGCGCAGTTTTTATATAAAACTTTGAAGTATAAAAATGCTGATGTGAAAGATACAGGGGATGCGGCATTATTAACAGCGTTTAAAGAGGAAGTACAAAAGCGTATTAATACATACGAGACAAATATTACACTGCCATATAAAACGAAAAATAATAATACAGACGAAGTGATGAATACACTTTTTAACGCATATAAAGAAGTGGCAAGTAAAAATGAGTATACAAATAATAATAGATCGAATGTTTCATATGGACTTTCTGGATCACCTGGAAATTATACGTTTACGCTTAAGATTACATATCGTGAAACGAAAGAACAGACGGAATATGTCATGAAACAAGCGAAAGCAATCGTTTCTTCTATCACTCAAGTTGGAATGGATGATCACGAAAAAGTGAAGGCGATTCATGATTACGTAGTAAAGCATGTTTCTTATGATACGTCTTATAAAGCTTACACAGCATATGAAGCACTTGTAAATCGTTCTGCGGTTTGCCAAGGTTACGCACTATTAACTTATCAATTATTAAAAGAAGCAGGAATTGAAAATCATTTCGTGACAGGAACTGGGGACGGACAACCTCATGCTTGGAATTTAGTGAAAATCGAAAACAAATGGTATCACCTTGATACAACATTCGATGATCCGGTTCCAGATGAGCAGGGCCGCGTAACGTATTCGTATTTCAATTTATCAGATGAACAAATCGCAAAAAATCATGAGTGGAACCGCGGAGACTATCCGCAAGCGACAACAAATTATTATAGTACACTGACAAATAAAATTGCGGCAGGTAGTAAGAAAACGCCTGCATATCAGCAAATATTAAAAGATACAAAGTTAAACTATCTAGGAAATGAATATATTGCAAATAACTATACTGAATTAAAAAATAAAATGCAGCAACGCTATAGTGCAAAACCAGAGAAAATTGAAGTGTTATACAAGCAATCAATGAATGGTGCACTACAAGATGTGAAAAAGGTAATTGGCGAAATCGATTATCCGCAAGGGGCAAACCGAGTTTCTTATAAAGCGGAGCCGTACAATGCGAAAGAAGGGTATTCTTTAGTGACGATTACGTTTACGTATTAAGAATGAGAAAAAGCATCTGTTTCAGATGCTTTTTTTATTATATTGATTCGACAAAATATGACAGGTGAAAGCGAATTGGTCTGTTATGATAATTTTTGGAATTTTACATTTTAGAGGATTAATCATGAATAAAAAGAAGATTTTTGCTGTGTTAATAGGAATTGTAGCCTTATTTGTAATTATTAATGTAGTTGTTACGAAAGAGAAAACGACATCAACCAGTGAAAAAATGTACTCTGAGAAAGAATATAATAAATTAGTAGATGAACATTTTGAAGAAACGCAAAAGTTGAAAAGTGATATGAGTGTGTTAGAAACTGAAAAAAAATCTCTTGAAGAGCAAATGAAGGCGAAGAATAAGCAAGGGTAAAACAAAAACGCTATCTTTTAAAAAGGTAGCGTTTTTGTTTTGGGTTATAAAGTTATTCCTACATTTGACATATACAGTCTGACTGTATAAAATTAAACTATACAGTTTAACTATATAGTTTAGCTATATAGTTATCGTTACATTGGAGGTCTTTATGAATAGAGATAAAAATTTACCATTAACGGAAACAACGTATTACGTTCTTTTAGCTTTATTAGAGCCAGCTCATGGATATTTAATTATGCAAAAGGTGGAGGAACTGAGTAATCATCAAGTGAAAATCGCAGCGGGTACATTGTATGGTGCAGTGGAAAATTTATTAAAACAAGGGTTAATAGAATCGGTAAAAAGTGAAGATAAAAGAAGAAAAGTGTATGTCATTACGGAACGCGGGAAAGAAGTATTGCATTTAGATTTTATGAGAATGCAGCACATTATTGCGGTTACAAAAAGTTTATTACACGTATAGTTAGGAGGAAACGATGATGTGGAGATTAAAATTCTTTTTAGACTTTGAGAAAGAGGAAAAATGGTTAGAAGAGATGGCTTGGAAAGGCTATCAACTAGAAAGCAATACATTTGGTTATACATTTAGATATACAGAACCGGAAGATGCGACGATTAAAATAGACCATAGAGTATTTAGTAGAAAAAGTGATTTTATTAATTACTGCACATTATTTGAAGATAGTGGTTGGGAGCATATAGCTGGTAATCGGTGGTCAGGTACGCAATATTTTAAAAAGGTAGATGAAGAAAGTGAAGATGACATTTTTTCAGATCCAATGTCACGAGCAGGGAAGTATAAGCGTCTATCTAAAACATTTTTAGAATTAGCGATCTGTTATTTGCCGATATTATTTTTATTTATGTATAGTAATACAATGAATTTAGGAGCCTTTGTAAATCCGAAAGAACTATACTTGACGCCAGGATTATGGGATAAGCAAGGTGCATCATTTCTATGGTCGTTCTTATTTGAAACGCCATTTGCATTAATGAGAGGACTTTTTTTGATATTTATCCCCGTTGCGACATGTATGTTTTTCGTTTGCTCGTATAAAGCAAATCGATTGTATGAAGA
Source organism: Bacillus sp. GMs2/2 (assembly GCF_050172095.1). Classification (NCBI taxonomy): domain Bacteria; kingdom Bacillati; phylum Bacillota; class Bacilli; order Caryophanales; family Bacillaceae; genus Bacillus; species Bacillus sp. GMs2/2. The sequence continues at coordinate 291 of NZ_JBNLYE010000389.1, read as the reverse complement.
GAGAAGATGATAGGAGAAATCCCCTTAAAGTAGCTGCTTTGAGGGTTTTTTTTGAATTTGTAAATGACTCTTCTTAAAATAGATATGAGATTAGAGAAGGACAATGATGTATTGGAGGTCACTATATCAAAAAAGAAAATTGTACGTCTAGACGCATTTTAAATACAAAATAACCGATTCCTTATACGTTAAGAAACCGGTTATTTATTTTCCTACTTTTTTAGAGGGCTGTTTCTTATAATGGTCTTAAATCATAAATAAAAGATAGAGTAAAAACTATATACGAAATAA
>NZ_JBNLYE010000388.1:0-3515 GCF_050172095.1 Bacillus sp. GMs2/2 | reverse complement strand
AAGAAAACGAAAAAATAAAACTCTCCCTTATAAATCCAGATGCAATTTTAAAAGACGGTCTTTACGAACCAGTATTTGTTACGAACCGTGAAGAGAATTTACAAACTGTCTTCTTTGAAAAGGAAGGCAAGCAATTAATTCTATCAAACGGTAATGAAACAAATGATGAAATGACTTACGCAATCGTGGCTTTTAAAGATTGGAAACAAGTTGAAATATTTAACAATAGAAAAGTTGTTTATACTAAGCTTGCACCTGAAACGAGACAAATCTTTAATTTCACATTGCCTTTAGTGGATCAGGAAAGTAATTTTCAACTCGTCGCTTTTCCATTTCCTTTTAAAGTTAGCGAAGAAGATTATATCAGTCAACAAGCATTCAGTTCCTTTCGCATCGTAATTGAAAATGAAAATAAATAAGTTATACTGTGCACATTACAACAACCTAAAAAAGGCCTACTCACACGAGTAGGCTTTTGAAACTATGAAAGTTTCGTCAATAACTGATTTAAATCTTTTTTCGTTTTCGTCGTTAAAGATTTCATTTTATTAATATCGATTTTTTCTTTCTCCGCTCCTACAATTAACGGATACATACTTTGACCGATTGTTTTAGAATCCGTCGGATGTGATGCCTCTAGCTCTTTTTCAATCACATCCCACTTTTCATTAATTTGTTTGCCAAGCTTATTCACTGTTTCCAATTTCGGATTAGCAGCTAACTGCTTGTCCAAGCTATCAATTAATGCTACAACTTCTTTAACGTTCGTTTTCACAGCAACACTTTTCTTCGGATCTTTCGTTGTCTTTCCGTTATTGTTTGTGCTTGTACTTGTGCTTTGATCTGCTGTTTTCCCGCTAGTCGTTTGATCATTCGTTTTTCCTGTCGTTTCTTTTTCTTTTGTTTTTACATTTTCGTTTTGAGTTGACGTTTTGCCGTTACTTTCTGTTCCTGATGATTCTTTCGTATTTTTTGCATCCTTATCTGTTTTTTCATTTGAAGAAGTATTTGTTTCTTTTTCAGTATCTTTCGTTGTTTTTGACGCTTCATCTGCACTTGTCGTTTTTGCTTCTCCATCATTTTGCGCAGTTACTTGCTCTTTCTTTTCCGTTTCTTTATCTACTGAAGGACTACAAGCTGCCATAGTAAGCATTGTACCAATTGTAATCGATGCGATAGCGACCTTTTTCATTTTCATATAAATCCCCCTATGTTTTACATAATTTATCCTCCCCTTTACGATTCGATTCCCCCTTAAAAAATCCCTTTTCATACGAATTATCATCTTTCCGACAGTAATCTTCATAATAATACGTACAAAAACTGATAAACTCATTTTAATATTCGAGTTTCTTCTACTTCATTTTTCTGCTCGCAAGTAAAAGAAAAAGAGTATATTGTCACATTAAGAATTACTATCTTCATATGACAATATACTCTTCTATCAAATTTTTATCTTTCTTGACATTTTATTTATACAAAAAAATAAAATTTTCTTTCGTTTTTTGTTTCTCAACATTTGTTAACATAATATTTTTATGAATAACCACCATTCGAGTGAATGACTTGCCCAGTAACCCATTTCGCTTCTTCACTTACTAAAAAAGAAATTAAGCGCGCAGCATCCACCGGTTCTCCTACTTTACCTTGCGGGAATTTCCATACTAAATGATGCTTCAGCTCCTCTGTAATCCATCCTGTATTCGTCGGTCCTGGATCTACAGCATTCACTGTAATCCCCTTCTCCATTGCAACTGGTGCTACTGACTTTGTAAATGCTTCAATTGCCCCTTTCGTTGCTGCATATGCTAGTTCATCTGGCATTGGACCTACTGACTGTCCTGAAGTAAGATTAATAATACTCCCGCTCGTTTTAAGTGAATAATGTTTTATAAACAATGAACTTAATAACATAGTAGCCCGAACATTAACTGTATAATGTTTATCCAACTGCTCTACATCTAATTCCTCAATTCTCGTATGAGTAGAATACACTGCATTATTAACTAGAATAGATGGATCACCTAACCGTTCTGATACCATATAAAACAAACGATTTGGCGAATAAGATTGCGATAAATTGATTTCTGCCATTTCACATCGAACATCGTAACTTTCAATTTCCTTTTTCAGCAAAAAGGGTTCTTGATCACTCATTCCCCATGGCATCGCTTTATCATACTTTGGCCAGTACGTGAAAAAAATGTCTATCCCCTTTTGAGCAAGCACCTTGCATACAGCTGCACCAATTCCATTCAGACGAGTTGCCCCTGTTACAATTGCTATTTTCTTCACCTTTTTCTCCTCCATCTATACACAGATCCCCTGCATGAATACAGAGGATCTATCTTCTTATTGAATATTTGACAGTATACGTTCAGCACCTAATTTTAACATTTTAATAAAGATATAATTTACAATCGTAAACATTACAAATAAAACGATAAACATAACCCATAGTCCGACATGAAGGAAGAAGTATAATACACTTACTCCCCCCACAATAATTAAAGCTATTAAAATATTAGCCAAAAAATTCCACAAAGTGGTATATCGACTTTTAAATAATTTCTGCTCTGTATCCCAATGAATATCTGCAGTTTGTGCGTCCCAGCGTGTTCCGATTAAATTAATTAATAACAACCCGTTCGCACTTAGTAAAAACCACAGTATCATAAAGACTGGAGAAATCCCAGCTACAACTGCCATCGTAATACCGAATACTGCTAAAATGATCACATTAATTAACCAAGCAGTGATTGCTTTCGCAAAAAAGATATCCGAAGCCTTTACTGGTAAATAACGATTCACAAACCAAGAGCTTCCATCTCGCGAAAATGACGTTGTTGCAATGACGTTACTACCCATTAAAAATAACGATGCACAAAGGCCAACACCAATTGCAAATCCCGTTGTCTCTGGATTGTTAATATACTCTGTAATAAACTTTAAATTCCCATCTTGCACAAATAAAATAAAGAACAACATAATCGGCATAACGAAAGTTTGTACAATACAATTTAAGAAAAATTGTGGTGTACGGAATAACGTTTTAAATTCCTTTTTCACATACGCTTTTAAATGCGAACTTTGTACTGTTGATTTCTGTAAACCTTCCGCCGAAATAACTTGTTTCTTTGCTGTACTCGTTGAAAGTCCAATAACTCCTTTTAAATATGTACGCTCTGCTATGTAATAAAACAACACAAAGAAGACAAATGAAATAACTGCAAAGATTATTACATATAAAGGTCCCTTCCAATTTGCATTTTCTACTAATGCCACTGCTCCGAAATATGTAGTTGGAAAATAGTTTGTCATTTGTACTAAAAGAGAAGATTGGTTGTTCGCAAGGTAATCCGCAATTGCATCTTCAGAAAACGAACTTTTATTTTTCCACTGTAAAAATACATTAATTCCTACAATAAATAGTATACTTACAATTCCAATAAATATATTTCCTCGGTCTTTATTTTTTGCTATATTTGTATACCTCATAATAACTGTCATCAGTA
>NZ_JBNLYE010000387.1:0-3526 GCF_050172095.1 Bacillus sp. GMs2/2 | reverse complement strand
CATGGCTTGGCAAAGCCAAAGAGCCTCGCAGAGCACGTCCAAATGTAATTTGGTATAACGTGCTAGACCAAATGTTTTAGGTTCTCCTCAATCCTCATGTTACACTGGTTACAAAGAAAGGGGGAATTACCTGTGGCTCATGTAGAAAAATACACAAAAGGAAACGTACAAGGATTATCGATTCACTGGGACAGAAAAACGGAAAATCATTCGAATCAAGTTATTGATAATGAAAGGTCACATTTGAATTATGATTTATGCGAAAAAGAAGGAGATACACTTTCTCGCATGAATGATCGGTTAAGTGAAGTGTATTGTTTGAATCGAAAAGATGTAAAAGTTTGTGCAGATTGGGTTGTTACATTACCGGAAAGTTTGAAGGATGTTTCTAACAAGGAACAACGTGAATTTTTTGAGAAAACCTATGGATTTTTAGCGAACCGTTATGGCGGTGAGAAGAATGTATTGTCAGCCAATATACATAATGACGAAACAAGATCACATATGCATTTTGCTTTTATGCCTGTTGTTTGGGACGAGAAAAAGCAAAGGGAAAAGGTTTCAGCTAAAGAAGTTTTAACAAGAAAAGATTTAAAAACATTTCATCAGGATTTAGATAAGTTTTTGAAAAAGGAAATACCACACATCTACAAAGAAGGTATTTTAAATGATAAAACGATTGGTGTTGATACGGTTAAAGATTTGAAAAAGTATTCTGAAGAAATACAGCAACAAAAAGAAACAATGGATGAGGAAGTAAAGGTAAAAGAAAAAGAGTTAGAGGGAAAAATTCGATCTCTGGATAATGAATTTGAGAGTAAAAAGAAAAAACTTCTAGATTTAAGTGAACAATTACCACAAGAAATTAAAATTAAAGCAAAAGGAAAAGAGAAAAAAACAGAGGTTGTGAAAAAAGGATTATTCAAAACAGAAACGATAACAAAAGACACTGGGAATTGGATTATTGAAGCAGGTGAATTGAAAAGAGTACAAAAAATAGTAAACGCAGCATATACAGTTAAAAAAGATTATGAGCGTTTACAAACTACGGATTTAGTGCAAGAAAATAAAAAATTACACCTGCACGTAGAGAATTTATATAACAATTTGCAAGCTTCTCATCGAATTAATGCGGAGTTAAGAGAGAAAAACAAAGAATTACATGCAAAAATAGGCTTTTTACAAGCTCATATAACCGATTTAAAGACAAATATAAGGGTTTTGTACCAGCAAACAAAAAAAGTCTTTAAAGAGCAATTTAAAACGTTTAGAGGTCTTGTTAAAAATGAACTTGCTGGAAGAGAGGTAGAGGATCACTTTGAACGTGAACATAAAAAAGAAATGGCTAGTAGGCAGAAAGAGTATGATATGGAGCGCTAAAAAATAAAGCAAGTAAACTTCATTACTTGCTTTATTTTAGGTTTTCTCGTTCTCTTAAAGCTTTAAATCTATCAAATTGACTTTGGTATTCATAGTCTTTATTTTCTTTTCTGCTTACAAGAATTTTCCCGTCGTATTTAGCAAATTTCTTTTTGTCATTTGAATCAGACCAAGCCAAGTTTTCATTGATTACATAAACGTTTGATGTTCCCATTTTTAAGACATTTAAAAACCCGTTTTCTTCTAGCAATTTTATTGCTCTATAAACAGTTGATCTTGATTTACCAAAGTAATCTTCGAAAACCGAATAAGAACAAGCTAGAGCATTTCTGTTATCCATGTGTTCCAAAATGAAAAAGAGTAAGGAACTTGCAAAATTGTGATTAGACATTAACCAACGTAATTCTGGCATGTTATCACGATAAAGTTGAATAAAATTATGGTTTTTCTTTTTTTCATTGTGTTCTTTTTCTCTAGCTAAATGATTTTCTTCAAGTTCAATAAGTCTTTGAAGTTGATGAAGTTGTTCTGGATTTAATTCAACTGTAACTTTTTTCTCATTCAATTTCAGCATCTCTGTTGACATATATTTTTTCTCCCTTTTTTTGGAATGTTTCATAGCTGATGATACATTTATGTATAATATATGACACATTATAGGTCATATAAGAATCAATATCAATCGTAAAATGACACATCTCGTTTCAAATATGTGTCACAGCTGATGACACATATACGTGTCACAGCTGATGACACATATGAATCTATTAAACTCTTATATATCAACGTTTTTAGTGCTTCTCCTTCTATATCTCCTTAAAGGGCTTTTCACAATGCAATAGTCGAGTAGTATTTTTTGAGAAAAACATTCAAAAAATCTCCACTCTTTTGCTATTGCATTGTGAAATTCGGCAGGTGTGAGCATGTTGCCAAGCCGAACATACCAAAAACGAGAATTTAGGTAGTACGACTTGAATAAGCAATTATACCTGCCGAACCGCCGTTATTCATCGTTCAAGAATTTCAATCATGCTATATAAAGTTACGTTAAATTCTTGGGGGCTAACCCCCAAACCCCCAGCCAGCACTCTCACCCAAAAACAAGGAGGGATTATTAAAAAGTAATATTAAGAGTTTAAATATTCTAATTTTCAGAAATTTATTTATTTTTAAATACATATAATTTAGAATAGAGTTGTACATATAAAGGTACAATTTTCCGGAAAAGGGATATGAAGGGGTGTTAAAATGAATAAGAAAAAAATTGCAGGAATTGTTTTAGCAAGTTCTCTTGCATTAGGTTTAGGTTTACCTGGTGTTAGTGCAAGTGCAGCTACTATTGATACTATGAAAGTAGACGGTCCTCAACAAGGACCAGCAAAACCACCAGAAGATGGAATTCCTTGGAAGTTATATAGTAAACAAGAATATCAGGATGATGGATATTGGATTGTGAGTAAATGGTATGAATACAAAAAACCTAATGGAAAAGTAGCTAGGAAACATGAAACATACATTTATAAAGATTCAACGAAAAGAGTATGGATTGGATTTTCATATCAAACATACGGATTATAAATTTTTAGAGGAATGTTCTTAATAAACAGAACATTCCTCTAAAAATTATATACAACAACAAGGAGATGAACTTATTATGTCACCACTAGAACTATTAAATTCTGTAATAAATGATCCTACTCTTTTTAAATACATGTTTTTAGCTTTTATTGCGTTTAATATTTTGATTATAGTAATTGGTATTTTAGTAAAAAATAAAACTGTAAGTTATTTAGGAAGTGGTTTAACTCTTTTTTTTATAGTTTTATTTTGTATAAGTAGTTTTTGATTTTTAGTAAATTTAAAATCCTCCTAAATTTTTAGGGGGATTTTATTTGTTTGAAAAAAAACTTTTTACTTGTGTTGGTCAATCAAAACGGACCTAGCGAAGCGAAGGGAGTATTTGACTTGACCAACTGAACGATACCCAAAGCCTCTTGTCACTCAAACAAACACGTTTGTTTGGTGCCTGCCGAAGGGGCAGCCCCTCAAGGATTGAGGGGTTGGGGAGTTCGATTGAGGGGGTCTGGGGAAAAGTTCCCCAGTGGGTTTGGGCAACGCCCAAGGTTTTGTTTTTGCCATGCTTAGT
>NZ_JBNLYE010000386.1:0-3527 GCF_050172095.1 Bacillus sp. GMs2/2 | reverse complement strand
GAATTCTTTTTTAGAAATTGATTTTTTTGCATGATCTGATAAATGATCATACATATTTGTAAATTTTCTATCATTCCATAAATTGATATATTCTTCAAATGCTTGTTTTGGCGGTTCGTTTTTATTACATCCTACCAACATAACCGCAAAACAAACGAAAAGCAGCATCCATAATTTTTTCAATTCAATCTTCTCCCTTAGTTAAAAATGATGATTCCTTTCTTAATTTATTTAATAAAAAATGTTCTAACGCTTAATAGACAGTGAAAGTAATGATATTGTTCCATATTTACAAAAAACTAAAAAAGAGTGATAAGAATTCCGTAAATTTGGAATCCTCATCACTCTCATTTGATATTGTGCAAATCATGAATATGAAATAAGAATTTCTAATTTTTAAAAACAATTTTAATTTTCCGACTAACGGGATAAAAATCCTGTATTTGTTCTATTTTTAATAATTCATAAATTCGTTGAAATGTTCGCATCAAATTCATCTGATGTTTTGGTATCTATTTTTCTCCCATCAATTGTCATCTTTATTTTTTGTTTTTGGTTTGCTGTTACCACCCAAGCGTTCGGTAAATAACGATCTTCATGGGATAATGTAGACGGTGAATTTATAACCTTTCCTCCTAAATATAGCGTAGCAGAAGAACCTCCATCCATTGCCATTGCATTTATAGCTCCTTTTTCATATAGAATATCTTGACACTCTTTCAACGTAGCTCCTATACTATGTGTCTGTCTACCGTCAATAACTAGAAACATAATTGTACCATCTTCTTTTTGGGCCATAATACTTCTTGGAGCCGACCCCCAACCGCCGTCTCCTTCTGTAATCATTTTTTCTCCATTTACAATTAACTGTGGCATAAATCCAGCTGCGGAAACGACTTGTTTATCCAACAGTTGTTGGGTAGAATAATTTCCTGTTATCATTTGACCAAACTTTGTTAATCCCGTAATAATTGTAGGGGCATTTCTATCCATATTTGTATCAATAGCTTTCCCATTTTCTATCACAATTCCAGTAGCAACATTTCCTCCACCCCTTCCTGTTTCGTCAGCAAATCCACTTGCATTCACAGCAACAAGTGCATGATTACGCTTTGCCATTACACTAATTTTTTCTCCCCTGTTAGCACCCTGTGTTCCTTGATGGCTAACAAGTTTAACATTGAAAGGATTACTAATTGTGACTAACTTTCCTTCGAAAAGAAAGCGACTATCTTTATTACTTTTAATCGTTTCTACATCAATTTCTAATGGCTGATTTTTAAATTCTTCTAATCTTTTTCCTGCTATTTTTTTATAAATATGCTCATCACTATTTGACCATTTCGGATGATTAATTCTATCTTGCAATTTATCTAGTTCCTTTTGGGATAGGAATGTATATTTCGCATATTGTGGATGCTGAGAAGTTAATATACTCCCAGCGATTGTTATACGAAGCTCTCGGCCATAGCTAGTACCAAATAGTATTCCTACGCCAATAATCATTAAAATAGAAAATAGAAGCAAAATTCGTTTGAAGATTTTTCTTAGATGTTTCATAGTTTTATCCTCCAGCATTCATTACATTCAATAAATCCATTAAAATATTATTTATCTAAAGACAAAAGTGTTTGATTTCCCCATGCCTGAATTCCCCACTATGTTTTAGCAATTAAGGCAACATACTTATTCCGGATTTCGTTTTTTCAGTGTATATTTATAAATTTAATAACGTTTTTGCAACCATGAAGTAAATTACTAATCCTGTTCCGTCAACAAATGTTGTAATAAATGGACCTGAAACAACTGCAGGATCTAGTTTTAATTTTCTTAGAATTAAAGGTAAAGCAGCTGCTACAAGAGAGGCCCAAATAACAATAAATAATAAAGTAATTGCTACAACTTGCGCAACTTCTGTTCCAACTCCTAACATATAAGCACGAGTGAGGCCAGCTATCCCAAGTGCAAGTCCAAGAAGCATACCAATTGCAAATTCTTTTTTCATTACACGGAAAATGTCTTTAAATTTTAACTCTCCAATACCAATTGCACGAGTAATTGTTGCTACAACCTGTGTTCCTGTATTCCCTCCAGTACCTACTAATAATGGAACAAAGAAAGCAAGGGCAACTACAGTTTCAATTTCGTCTTCAAAATACTTTAATACTGTACCTGTATATGCCTCAGCAACAAAAAGAAGTAATAACCATGGTAGACGTTTTAGGAAAATGCTCCAAATACTAGCTTCAAAGTAAGATTGATTCAATGGTTCACTTCCGCCTAACTTTTGAATATCTTCTGTAGCTTCTGCTTCCATAACATTCATTACGTCATCAAATGTTATAATACCAATCATTTTATTATTTGCTGTTGTGACAGGTATTGCTGCTAAATTATAATTCAGTAGCTTTTTTACAACTTCTTGCTGGTCAACTTCAGCGTGTACTGAAATTACCTCTGGCATCATGATAGTAGATAATATCTCTTCATCTGCTGCTAGTAATAACTCATGTATGGAAACGATTCCCTCAAGATAACCATGACTATCAAGAACATAACTATAAGATATTGATTCTACATTTTCAGAATGTTCCCTAATGTACTTCAATGTCATTTTTACTGACCAATTTCCTCTAACTGCAACAAAATCACTTGTAACAAGACTTCCTGCCGTTTCAGGTTTGAAAGTCATTAATTTTTTTACGTTATGTTTTGTAATTTTATCTAGATACGCCATTAATTTAGCCTGTTCTTCCGGATGAACCGCTAGAAGTAAATCTACTAATTCATCAATCGGTTGTAAATTCAGTAACTTTTTAGCTTTATTTTCAGATAAGTGAATTAAGATATTATATTTTTCTTCTGCACTCATATATTGAAGAACTTTAGAGCTTTTTAATACAGGAATCGTATTTAGTAATATGACTTGATCTTCAATTGAAAACTGTTTTACTTCTTGCGCAATATCATACGACGGAAGACGTAAAACTCTCTCTGCATCCAAGTTATTTTTGGTTATAAGTAATTCCTTTAATAATTTCTTCATGTTAACTCCTCCTCATATTGCTAAGGGAGACTCTAGAGTTTCATGAGTGGTTTTGTTTTATTTTATCTGTCTTAAATTTTTTATTAGAGCAATAATAGTTACATTGCAATCAATTCATTAGTTAGAATTACCTCCTTTTTGAATATAGACAAGATAAAAATAAATAACATTAAACAGAAAAACCTTTACTCAAAAAGGAGTAAAGGTTTTTTCACAATACAAATAAATGATTATTAAGACAGCTCTGCCGAAATCACAGAGGTGCCTTTCTATCAAATCGTATACCACTCCCTCGTTGAGTTTTAGCACTGTATAGCATAGGTTTTTATAACCAGCTACATTAAGAAGGGCCTTAATCCGACCGTTCCTGTTGACCCATTGGCGTCTCTCGACATTTTTGGGCAGCAGCGTTTCTCTATACAGGAGCCTCACCTAACAAAGTTTATTGAATTACTTCAAAATTTAAACCAGAATTTAATAT
>NZ_JBNLYE010000385.1:0-3548 GCF_050172095.1 Bacillus sp. GMs2/2 | reverse complement strand
TATGTAGAGGTATGTAAAAACGATTGGCTATAGTTAAAATTTTTTATCTATGCTTAAAATTCTAAAATACATTTATTTAATTTAATAATACGATTATAAAGGGGTAAAAATATGAATAATTTCGTAAAGGTAGGTTTAACTACAGGAGTGGTGTTATCGGCGATTATGCCTTATGGAGGAGTACATGCGGAAACAGAAGATTTAAAAGTGGAAACAAAGGAAGATACGTTCCGAACAGGTAATTTAACAGCACCTTCTCAAAATTCGGCAGAAAATGTAGCAAAGGATGCACTAAAAGGAAAAACAGAACAAGCATTATCATCAAAGCAAGTTAATACGGAATCCAAAGTTAATTATAATGTTACGCAAAGTCGTAAATCTTATGATGGTACTACATTGGTACGTCTTCAACAAACGTATGAAGGACGTGATGTATACGGATATCAACTAACAGCACATATTAATGATGATGGTGTACTTACGAGCGTTTCGGGAGATAGTGCCCAAAATTTACAACAACAGGAAGATTTGAAACAACCTATTACTCTATCAGAAGAGGATGCAAAGAAACAGCTTTTCAACATCTATGGAAATGATCTAACATTTATCGAAGAACCAGAAATTAAACAAGTGGTATATGTAGATGAAAATACAAATAAAGCTACAAACGCATATCAAATTACTTTTAGTGCATCTACACCTGAATATGTATCCGGTACAGTATTAATTGATGCTTTTGGTGGTAATCTATTAAAAGAACTCGTTCAAAAATTGGGTATACAAGTAGAGAGTAGTATTGTCCAATCTGCGACATCAAATAAATCAACAGATCCTTCAAAATTAACAGGTACAGGAAAAGATGACTTAGGTATTAATCGTACGTTTGGAATTACACAAAGAAGTGATGGAACGTACATGCTTGCAGATTATTCTCGTGGTAAGGGAATTGAAACATATACTGCTAATTATAAAGATTATAATAATTATAGAAGAAATGTATGGGGTTATCTCGATGATTTAGTAACAAGTAATTCTACAAATTTTACAGATCCTAAAGCAGTTAGTGCCCATTATTTAGCAACGAAAGTATATGATTTTTATCAAGAAAAATATGGACGTAACAGCTTTGATAATAACGGACAAAAAGTAATTTCTGTCGTTCATGGTTGGAACACAAATGGTACGAATAAAGGAAATCCTAAGCAGTGGTTTAATGCATTTAGTAATGGCGCTATGCTAGTATACGGAGATCCAATTGTTAGAGCATTTGATGTGGCAGGACATGAATTTACACACGCAGTTACAAGAAATGAGTCTGGACTTGAGTACGCAGGAGAAGCTGGTGCAATTAATGAAGCGTTATCTGATATTTTAGGAGTAGCCGTTGAAAAGTATGCCAATAACGGAAAGTTCAATTGGACAATGGGAGAACAATCAGGTCGTATTTTTAGAGATATGAAAAACCCATCATCTATCTCTTCTAGATATCCAGAGGATTATAGGCATTATAATAACTTACCTATTGATGCTGACCACGATCATGGTGGTGTACACACGAACTCTAGCATTATTAATAAAGTAGCTTACTTGATTGCTAGTGGTGGAAGCCATAATGGAGTAAACGTACATGGCATTGGAGAAGATAAAATGTTTGATATTTTCTATTATGCAAATACGGATGAATTAAATATGACTTCTGATTTTAAAGAATTAAAAGAAGCTTGTATTCGTGTAGCAACGAACTTATATGGTAAAGACTCATTAGAAGTACAAGCTGTCCAACAAGCCTTTAAAGCAGCGTATATTTAATATTATTGTGATGAATTACAAACTCTTTCATTTTAATATAGTGATTAATTTGTATTTATAGAAAAAAACCTTGTAGAATTTTTCTGCAAGGTTTTTTTTAATGTTATCCCGCTATTTGCTGGGCAGTAAGACCCCCACCTCAAAATTTAGCTGTTATTTTTTTACTTGTTGTAAAGGATGGAAAGCTTTTAGGGTTGTGGCACGCCTCTTAAGAAAAAGATAAGGCGAAGCGATCTCGCTGTTATTTCCCAACAACAAACATTTTATTTAGTGAAAGTTACCAAACGTTTTTCAAAACTATTTTACCTATTGCTTTATTTGACTCCAAATATTCATGTGCTTGTGCAACTTCATCAAACGTAAAAGGTTTAGAATCTAGCAATGGACGAAGTTTTCCTTCTTCTACAATTTGCGTTATTTTCGTTAAGATTTCTCCGCAATCATTACGCTTATCTGTATGTAATATTTTTAATGCCATAAAAGTAACGTGCAGAGAGAGTCCTTTTGCGTGTAAAGGAGAGAGGTCATGGGTTGAACGAGCTGCAATAGTTACGACAGTTCCATTGACCGCAGCAGCTTCAAAAGAATGATCAAGATTCTTGCCGCCTACTGTATCAAATATAACTTCAAATCCGTTTCCGTTCGTATGTTTTTGTACATATTCTTGAACAGATTCTTCTTTATAATTAATAGCTATATCGGCTCCTAAACGATGGGCTATTTCCATTTTGTTTTGCTGAGAAGCTGTTGTAAAAACTTTAGCGCCTGCCCATTTAGCTAGTTGAATGGCTACGTGTCCTACGCCACCAGTAGCTCCATGAATGAGAACATTTTGACCAGGTTTAATATTTGCACGATCAAATAAAGATTCCCAAGCTGTAATTGCAACTAATGGTAGAGCAGCAGCTTCTTCCATTGTTAAATTGTTAGGTTTGTGAGCAATTAATCGTGCATCAGCAAGCATAAATTCTGCAAGTGCACCTCCAGTTTCTTTAAAACCTCCGGCACATCCGTATACTTTATCCCCTGATTTGAATTTCGAAACACCTTCTCCTACTTCAATAACAATACCAGCTACATCGCCGTGTAATATAGCTGGAAACTCAGGAGCGACGGCTGAAACGGCCCCACTACGCATTTTTGTATCGATTGGATTTACACTTGTTGCTTTTACATCGATTAGAACATGACCTGGTAAAAGTCTTGGTTTTGAAACTTTTTCTAATTGAAATACAGATGAATCCCCAAAAGAATGGATAATTTGTGCTTTCATAGTTTATACCTCCTGTTTGTGGTTATAGCATAGCAAAGTACGAAAAATAAGTATAATATTTTGAATTTTGTTAGTGAGAATTTTATATAGAGAAGGGGAAAGTGCATGAAATGAAATAATGTAACGTACTTCTAAAAACTACTGTAAAGCTTTTTGAAGAAAGGGTAGATGTTATTTTTGCAGCATGATTTATTCATTATGTTTATTATTACTCACTTAGTACAGGTATTTTAAAGTGCTACATCACTTTAAAGTACGTACTGCTATTCATGTTATGGCCGATTTATAATAACACTCGTAGCACAAAGAAAGTTATAACGATTACAATAGGCAACAATGTGGTGTTACAGTATTGCCTATCAATTTTGAGTAGAAATATGAAAAGTATAGATTTATATGAATGAAGGAAAGAAAGTGGATTGTGAGCTACAAAAGGATTAAATCGTCTTATTATAGAGAAGCCTTT
>NZ_JBNLYE010000384.1:0-3567 GCF_050172095.1 Bacillus sp. GMs2/2 | reverse complement strand
TATTATTTCGAAGGCCTTACAGATGGTGTTGCATTAAAAACCAATGTTGTTACACCATTATTACAAGAAGTAAATGAAGACAGTCAAATATTTAATTCTAATATTATTGCTACTCATACCAAAATAGTATATACATGGAATGAAATTAAAGAAGGATTACTTGAGGGGCAATGTGTACTGTTTATGGAGGGAGAAAAGCGTTCACTTCTAATAAATACAAAAGGCTGGGCAGAGAGAGCAATTCAAGAGCCAATTTCAGAAGTTACTATAAAAGGATCCCATGATGGATTTATTGAAAATGCCACAAAAAATATAGGTCTTATCCGTCGATATATTCCTTCTACAGAGTTAAAAATCAAAAAGCTGACGATTGGAGAAAGAGCCACTTCTTTAGTCTATTTAATTTACTTAGGTGATGTAGCAAACGCAGATGTAGTCCAAGAAATTGAAACCAGAATCTGTAAAATCAAAACAGATGCGGTATTAAGTATTGGAGAGCTATCTAATTATACAAAAGATCAAAATTGGACTCCTTTTCCACAGGCGTATTTAAGCGAGCGCCCAGACGCCATTTCAAATCATATACTTGATGGGAAAGTAGCAGTATTAATGGATAGATCCCCTGGTGCAATGGTTGTTCCGATGAATTTGATTGGATTTTTTCAAACCCCAGATGACTATAATATTCATTGGCTCATCGCATCATTTTTTCGCTTATTACGATTTGCAGGATTTATTATAGCTATTTTTTTACCCGCATTTTATATTGCTATAGTCTCTTTTCACTTTGAAATTATTCCTATAGACTTATACACTTCTATTGCAACATCAAGAGTCAAAGTCCCTTTCTCCCCCTTATTGGAAGCTTTTATAATGGAAATTACACTAGAAATGCTACGTGAAGCTGGCATTCGCTTACCACAACCAATTGGACAAACTATTGGAATCGTTGGAGGGATTGTAATTGGACAGGCAGCTGTTCAAGCTGGTCTTGTTAGTAACGTTATGGTTATTATCGTATCTATTACAGCCATTGCTTCATTTATTGTTTCTAATTATGATTTATCAAGTTCTATACGCCTTATCCGTTTTCCAATGATGTTATTGGCTTACTTTTATGGGATTGTAGGTATTGTTAGTGGATTAATGCTCTTATTTGCTCATTTTGTTTCACTAACTTCCTATGGTTCACCATACGGAATGCCAATCGCACCATTTCGTCTCCAAGAGTTAAAAGATTCTTTTGTAAGATTTCCTATTTCGATGATTACCACCCGCTCGAGTACAGGACAGCCGAAACAAAGAAAGAAAAAAGAAGGTGGTTAACATGGGGAATCTTAAGTTCCAAAAAGTAACTTTATTCGAATTTATTATTTTCATTCATTCGCTGCAACTCGCATCTGGTATGTTAATTATGCCAAGCCCACTTGCTACTACTGCTGGTACAGATGGCTGGATTTCGATCATTCTCGGATGGATAGTTACTTCTATAATCGGTGTATTTATTATATTAATGTTACAAAAAAATCCTAACAAAAATTTCTCACAAATCTTAAAAACATACTTTGGTAAATGGATAGGGACAATTCTTTTTCTTGCATATGCCTTTTATCTATTTTTTGCTGGATTTAATACTTTATTAAAGGCAACTGATATTGTAAAAGTGTGGATATTCCCTTCCACTCCTGCTTATCAAATCACCATATTATTACTATTACCTTTTATTATTTTAGCCCTGAGTGGGTTAAGGGCTCTTACTAGTTATTCTATGCTTGTTTTCTTCTTCACTACTTGGATGCCGCTATTTCTTCTTTTTTCACTAAAGACTAACTACAATCCTTTACACCTACTACCTATATTTAAAGAAGGATTATACCCTATTGTAAAGGCAACAAAAGAAACCATTACTCCTTATGCTGGCCTAGAAATTGCATATTATATATACCCATTCTTACAAAAAAAACAAAAAGCCATAAAAGGACTACTAATAGCGAATACTGGAACCATGTTTTTCTATCTATATGTTACTATCCTTTCTTATATATACTTTAGTCCAGAAGGGATAAAAGATGTAATCTGGCCAGTATTTCATCTGTTAAAAGGGGTTCGTTTTTCTTTCATGGAACGATTAGAAATTATATATATCGCTTACTATTTAATTGTATTTTCCACTACAATATATCCGTATTTATTTTTCAGTTTTGAATCTGTGACCATTTCACTTCAAAAAAACGCCCGCAATTGGGCGCTACTTGCTTTTATGTTACTTATAGTTGGCCTATTTATTTTCCTAAATCCCGATGTGGATCAATATTTGTTTATATATTCTCTTATGGATATCTTAAATGTCGTTTTCTTTATTCTATTACCAATCTTATTTTTCGCTTACAGTATTCTTTTTACTTGGATTACTAGGAGGAAACAACTTTGATTCGAAAATGGATATGGATTGTAATTTGTTGTGTATATATAATTGGTTGTAGTCAGAGAATTCCTCTTGAGAAGGTTTCATTAATCCTGTTAATTGGCTTGGATAGAACCCCTAATGGAGACATAAAAGTTGGAACAAGCATACCACTCTTTCATCATAAACAACCAAAAAGTACTATAGAACATTGGACACAAGCATCAACTGTATATACTGGATTCAGTAAGATAGATACAAAGTTAACAGGCTTTATGACAGCTTCCAAAGCTGAAATCATTTTAATTGGGAAAAAATTAGCGCAAGAAGCAAATTGGTTGCAGGAGCTTGATTCTTCTTACCGTGATCCTTACGCTACCATTAATGCTAAAGTAGTACTTGTAGATGGACCTGCAGAAGAAATTTTTAAAATTCATAAGCCTAGTAAACCATCACTTTCATCTTATATAAATGGTGTAATTGAATCGTCAATTCAAAATAACCAATCCGTCTCTTCTACAATTCAACAATTAATGAGAGAACAAAATGAAGAAGGAATGACGCAAGCTGTTCCAATTATCAAAAAAACAAAGAATGAAATCGACACAGTAGGAATTGCATTTTTAAATCGAAAAGGGAAATATTTAACTCATATCCCTAAAAAAGATGTTAAATTTTTCAATCTTATAAATAAGCAAAAAAGTAGCGGGCGAATGATACTACACCTTGCGCTTCCTCCTAAAAAGTCCAACAAAAAAATAAACACTTCTATCTTCGTACAGAACGCGACAAGGAAGGTATTTGTTAATTTTCAAAACGGAAAGTTTGTATTTAATCTCGATATATATGCTAATGTAGCTTTAATAGAAAAAACCAATGCGAATTTAATTAAGGGGCACTATGATAATAAAAAAAATATAAATAATTTAAAAAGTGCCATTCAAAAAGAAATTAATAATAATTTACAAAATATGTTGTATGAAATACAGCAGAATAAAATTGATCCAATCGGATTATCCCTATATGCTAGAGCATTTCAATATAAAGAGTGGAAAAAAGTAAAAGGAGATTGGTTGCAAGCGTTAGCAGAGGCTAAAATAAATGTAAAGACACACGTCAAAATAAAAGATACTGGGACCATTAGAAATTAGTCTAATATTTAA
>NZ_JBNLYE010000383.1:0-3615 GCF_050172095.1 Bacillus sp. GMs2/2 | reverse complement strand
AATGAAAGTTTCTATAAAAAAATTTCCACCATTAGAAGTAGCATATATAAGACGAACTGGTAGCTACTTTGAACCACAAGATCACTGGGGAAAGTTACTGAATTGGTCAATTGAAAATAAACTTTATCCACCAGAGCAATCATTTATCGGAATATCATTAGATAATCCTGAACTTGTTGCAAGTCATAAGTGCCGGCATGATGCATGTGTTACGATTCCTGAAAACTTCGATAAAGAAAAGCATCATGATGTGCAATTTAAAAGATTAGATGGAGGTACATATGGTCTATACCAGTTCTATGATGAACCTCATAAATTAAGTGAAGCGTATCAATACATGTATGCGGAGTGGCTACCAAATAGTGAGTATGATGCAGATTATGATAGAGATAATTTAGAGTTTTGCTTAAATAATGTTGCTGAAGATCTAGACGGAAAGTTAAAGGTTAATTTATTTGTGCCAATTAAAAAGATATAAAAAACAAATAATTTCATTTGTAGCTTTAAAATGAAATTGGAATAGTAGTGAAAGAAAAACTTTTTTTGAAGATAATATTTCTAGCGTAGGAATTTAAGTATGTAGGTTGCAATGAAAGGAGAATCCACATGGATACATTTGTAAATGAAAAGTTTTATGAAACGAGAGATCAATTAGTTGAGGAAATTAATTTGTTGAGTGATGCTCAATTTAATAGGAAACCAGATAAGGATAAATGGAGTATTGCACAAGTTTGTCATCATTTAGTTTTATTAGATGAGAGAGTTATAACAGTTATTTCATCAGGATTAAAAAAGTTAGATAGTACCCAAAATGAGCGTAAAGAAATTCACACTATTTTATTAGATAGAACGAAAAAGTTTATAGCTCCAGAAATGATTGAACCAAGTATAGAACCATTTGAAGTGGAGCAAATGCTCAATATGCTAAACGAATCAAGAAAAGAATTGATGCGTTTCCTGAGTACAATAGAAGATGAGTCTATATTAGCGAAAAAAGCAGTGATGCATCCAGCTCTTGGAGAATTATCCCTTGATCAGTGGATAGAACTGATTTATTTACATGAACAGCGTCATATTTCACAAATAAAAGAGATAAAATTGCTTTGTGAAATTGAAAAGTAAAAATCATTCCCTATTTATTGATGCGTATTATAAACAGGGAAAACGGTTGATTCATATTGATTCAGAAGAAAACAAAAATAGAATGAAATTAGTTGAAAGTAACCAATAAGCTTAAGAAAATATGAAACTATCCGATTTTCTGTATAAGTGTAACCCCGTCTTAAATGAAGAGCGGGGTTATTTTTTTGGAAGTATTTTCATTGAGAAGGAAATACTTCGACAATGAAATTCAAAAAAATAATCATCATAACATATTTTATATGCGAATTTTAGTAAATTGAAATAATGATTTTATGATGATGAATGATATGTCCTTATTTTGAAAGTACTCTTCACACGCTTAAGGAAGGGGTATTCTGTCAGGAAACGATAAAATACAATTCTGTTAGGGGATGTATGCAATTTATTCTCTTTATTTTGCAACAGAACCACCTTCAAAATTATCTTTTGTAGTTGAAGTTTCCTGAATAATAAGTTACATTTTTAAAGTTCAAGCAACTTTATGAAAGTACAAAAAGGGGAGAAATATTATTATTATGCAAAAAATGAAATGGAAGAACTATGTATGTTACTTTGTAATTCTATTACTGCTTGGAACAGCAGTAATAGTCAAACCACCTATCTCTAAGGCTGAGGAATCTGAAGTTAATATCACATTGTTAGGTACTGCAGATATTCATGGTAGATTTATGCCTTGGGATTATGCGCTTGATGGAGCAAATATGAGTGGAAGTCTGACGCAGCTTTATACGGTTATAAAGAAGGTCCGTCAAGAAAATCCCAATACCATATTAGTAGATGCTGGGGATACAATTCAAGGAAACTCAGTAGAATTATTCAACGATAAACCACAATCGCCAATGATGGTAGCGATGAATACAATGGGATATGACGCCTGGGCATTTGGAAATCATGAATTCAATTTTGGATTAGATACATTGAAAAAAGTTAGTGAGCAATATAAGGGAAAAACGTTAGCAGGAAATATTTATAAGGAAAATGGAGAGCGCTTTCTTCCTGCATATACAATTGTAGAAAAAGGTGGAATTAAAGTTGGGATTATTGGTATGAATACACCAATGATTAGTGATTTTGAAAAAGGGACAGATCACTTAGATGGTTTAGTGGTGAAAAATCCGGTAGAAGAGACGAAAAAGGCAATTAAGGAATTAGAAGGTAAAGTAGATGTAATGGTAGGAGTTATGCATATGGGATTAGAAAATGAGAATGGTATCCCTGGTACTGGTGTTCAAGATATTGCAAATGCTTGTCCGGAACTAAGCGCTATTTTTGCGGCTCATATGCATAAACTTGTAAAAAAAGAAGTTGTAAATGGCGTAATTATTACAGAACCAGATAAATATGGAACACATATTTCACGTATTGACCTTACTTTTACAAAGCAAGATGGGAAATTGGTTTTAAAAGATAAAACTGCTACCGCTATACCAGTAAAAAATGCTGATGGAACAACGATATTATCTGATCCTACACTTGAAGAAACATTAACACCTTTTCACGAATATGCGAGAGGAGATGCAAATGTTGTAGTCGCTCAATTAAAGGGGAGAAATCTTGTTCCTGAAAATGAAATAAAAGGTATTCCAAGTGTTCAGATTCAAGAAACACCTTTATCAGATTTCTTTCATGAAGTCATGCTCTACTACAGTAAAGCGGATGTAGTAGCCCATCAAATTGATAATGATTATGCTCGTTTGGATATAGGTCCTATTAAGAAAAAAGATATTGCGTACAATTACCAATATGCCTTGGGAGAAATTACAGTATATAAGATTTCTGGAAAAGATTTAAAAGACTATATGGAATGGGCAGCAGGATATTTTAACTCATCTCGTGCCGGAGATGTAACCGTTAGCTTTGATAAAACCCGCCGTGCATCTAAATACAGTACGAACGATTTCTTTGGAGGCGTAAAATACGAAATTGACTTAACAAAACCATATGGAAGTAGAATTACAAATTTACGCTCTATTCGTACAAACAAACCAATCAAAACGAGCGATGTTATGACGCTGGGAATGAATGCATATAGAATGGAGGCTCTTCAGGCAAAAGGGGGAGCTTTAGAGGGGCGTAAGTTTGAACAAATTTGGTCATCTAAACAAGAGAATGCATTTGGAGAAACAGGTGGAACCATTCGTAACCTTGCTATTACATATTTAAAAGAGGTAAAGAACGGTGTATACACACCAAAAGTTATGCGTAATTGGAAAATTACTGGTGTAGATTTACATTCTTCAGAGCATAAGGCTGTAGTTGATCTTGTGAATAAAGGGATTTTAGAAATTCCAAAAACAGAAGACGGAAAATACACAAATATAGCATCTATAAATACGAAAGACTCAATTTCAAAAGAAGAAATTGTAGCACTCGCACAAAAAGCAAATATTAATCCAAATGAGTTTAATCATGCAAAGACAAAAGGTGAATTTTATAAAAAACTTAATAGGATTACTAAAAAAATATAAATTA
>NZ_JBNLYE010000382.1:0-3599 GCF_050172095.1 Bacillus sp. GMs2/2 | reverse complement strand
ACCATCGGCAATAAGTGCCGCGATACGCAGTCCTGGTGCTAACGTTTTACTAAATCCTTTTATATATATTACGTGGCCATCCTTATCAAAACTTTTGATTGGGGGCGGGATTATAGCATCCTCAAAATATATTTCTCCGAAAGAATCATCTTCAATAATAAAAAATTGATATAACTCCGATAGTTCTATAAGTTCCATTCTTCGTTCTTTACTCATTACTGTACCTGTCGGATTCTGGAAGGTGGGATTCGTATACAATAAAACGGGATTTTTACTTTGACAAATATCATCAATTAAGTCGGAGCGAACTCCATGATTATCAAGAGAAACGGGAATGATTTGAACACCTTTATTGATGAAAATATCAAGCGCAGCACTGTAACATGGACTTTCTACTAATACAATATCTCCAGGTTTTAATAATGTTTGAGCAATTAAATCAATTCCTTGTTGTGCGCCGCTTGTAATTAATAATTGAGATGGGTCTGTCACTAATTTCTGGTGTTCATTTAAGTAATTTGCTATTTCAACTCGCAATTCATAATCGCCTTGAACTGGCCCATAAGTTGCTAACAACATCGGATTTTTATCCAGCAATTTATGCATTTCATCTGCCAAAAATGGATTTGGTAACAGACGAGGATACAGAATTGCTTGTGAAAAATTATAATATTTACGGTGCTTATTCATTGCATATTGAGAACGCATAACATTAATCGTTTTCATTTGTTGCCATTTATACGGAATTGGTTTGAAATCTTTCTTTACCCGTTTATATATGTAAGCACCTTTTCCTTGTTCGATGCGTATATACCCTTTCGTTTCTAACTGTTTATACGCTTTACGAACTGTTAATACATTGATTTGTAAATCTGTGGCCATACAACGTAAAGAAGGAAGAGATTCACCATGTGAAAGCATACCACTTTGTATTCTGTCAACAATTTGCATATATATTTGCTTGTAATACGGTATGTTTGTTTCTTTACGCAATACAATTTTCATAGGTTCACCTATTTTTCTTTTTAACTTAATTAAAGCGAAAAATATATAGGGAATCAACTACAACTTGAAGTAACTGTTATATGTACCGATACACTGTTATACACCATAGCCTCTATACTCATTCTAAGAGTAAAAAGGAGGAAGCAAAATGGTCATTTTTAATTACATTTTAGTATGTATTATTTTCGGGACAACATTTTTAACGATAAAAATTGGAATTGAAGCAGGGGCGCCACCGTTGTTTTCAGCAGGAATTCGCTTCTTTTTAGCGGGCATAATCCTTATGATTATTTTTAAATTAAAGCGAAAAGAAATTATGCCACATATATTTTCAAAACGCATTATGTATGCTGGATTTTGTTTAACATTTATGACATTCGCAAGTTTATATTGGTCAGAACAATATATTTCTTCGGGATTAGCTGCTGTTCTTTCTGCTACGGGACCAATGATGATTTTATTAATACAAGCAAAGAGGAATAGGGAGAAATTACAAAAGGAACAACTCATTGCTTTAGTTATTGCACTAGCAGGTGTTATATTTGTTTCTTTACCAGGAATGCATCAACAAGTAACTTTCATATGGAGTATTGCTTGTATTGTTTTAGTTATAGGAGAGTTATTTTACGGAATAGGCTCTATTCGTTCGAAAGAAATACTTTCAGATTTATCAAATGTATCACCATTTCTTATTAACGGTATTCAAATGTTTTATGGAGGGATTTTACTACTAATCACATCTATTATTGTAGAACAACCAAATGTAACCGTATTAACTTCATGGAGTGTGCAATGGCCTATTTTATATCTCATATTTATCGGATCGATTGGTGGACACGGATTATATTACTGGCTCTTATCAAAAACAAATCCAGTATTTCCATCGACGTGGTTATATGTATCACCATTAATTGCAATAATTGTGGGATATATCATTTTAGGGGAACCTTTAAATCCTACAATGGGAATGGGGGCTTGTCTTATATTGATTGGTGTATTTTTGGCCAATCGTTCAACGCTACGGGCTTATTTCAAAAAAGGGCGGTTATTAGAGAAGGAGATGTAGTTCCATAAAGCAACAGCCCTGTATATTACAGGACTGATAAAATAAAAAACACAGTTGGAAAAATAACCAACTGTGTTTTTTATAATTAATTCACTTTTTTAATAAAGCCTTTATAATGACGTTTTACAAGCTGGCTTTCTAACGTCTTCATAGTTTCTAGTGCTACACCGACAATGATAAGTAAGCTTGTACCACCAATTTGAGCAGAAGGTGGTAACGTAGCAATTTTCGTAAATACGAGCGGTAATATAGAAATAGCACCTAAGAAAATTGCACCGATAAATGTTAAACGGTATAGAATTTTAGTTACATATTGTTCAGTTGCTTTACCAGGACGAATACCAGGAACATATCCATTTTGCTTTTTCAAATTCTCAGCCATTTGTTCAGGATTTACTTGAATAAATGCGTAGAAGTATGTGAAAGCAACGATAAGACCGACATAAAGTGTCATTCCAATTGGATGTGCGAAATCAAGATTTGCAACTAACCATTTTGATACGCTTGAATCAGGGAAGAGCTGCGCAATTGTACGCGGCGTCATTAAAAATGCAGAAGCAAAGATAACTGGTATAACACCAGCACTATTTACTTTAAGCGGTAAATGAGTGTTTTTTGCTCCTTGATATGGATTGTTTCCTGAAACAGCTTTTGCATATTGGATCGGTATTTTACGTACAGCTTGTTGAATGTAAATAACGCCAACAACTATCGCTAAAATTACGAGTCCAATTAAAACAATTTTTATTATGTGCATAAATAGCTGATCGCCAGCATTTTGGAATTGTTGTAAATAAATTTGATTTGCAACATTTGGAATGGCGGCAACGAGACCTGCGAAGATAATCATCGAAATACCATTACCAACTCCGTTAGCGGTAATTTGTTCGCCTAACCAAAGTAAAAATGCAGTACCTGCAGTTAAAACTGTCGCAATAAATAAGTATGTAGTCCAGCTTTGATCTGTTATTAATTGTCCACCTGCTATATTATTAAAGCCATAAGACATTCCGATGGCCTGTATGAATGCGAGAATGATTGTAAAGTATCGAGTGAATTGAGCTGATTTCTTACGGCCCATTTCTCCTTGCTTTGCCCATTCCGAAAATTTAGGTATAACATCCATTTGTAGTAACTGTACTATGATGGAAGCTGTAATATATGGTGTAATACCTACAGCAAAGATTGAGAAGTGTTGCAATGCTCCTCCGCCAAATACGTTTAACATACCTAGAACGTTAGCTTGATCTTGTACTTTTAATACCTCTGCATTAGTATGAGGAACTGGAATAAACGTGCCAATTCGAAAAACGATTAACATCGCTAGTGTAAAAAGGATTTTCCTTCTTATCTCAGCTACTCTCATGAAATTTGAAATCGTACGAAACATTATGTCGCCTCCTATATTTTTATCAGTAAAAAAACTGATTATTATACCCTATGAAGTAACCACAAACCTCCTTCCGCACTAAATTCATTTGACAAATGGATTTTCATACACTTTGTAGTTTTCACGGATATAAAAATA
>NZ_JBNLYE010000381.1:0-3651 GCF_050172095.1 Bacillus sp. GMs2/2 | reverse complement strand
TGATGAAAGAGTATATTTTTTAAAACAAAAATGACTGATAGTCAGTCATAAGAGGTGAGAGGTATGAAAAATAGAGCTTGGTTATATGTCATATTAACATGTATCTTTGAAATTTTTTGGGTGTTTGGTTTTAATACGGCTAATACTTGGTGGCATTGGATTATTATTTTAGGAGTTATCGCTGTTGATTTTCACTTCCTTTCTAAAGCGTGTGAACATCTTGCAACAGGAACTGTATATGCTATTTTCGCTGGAGCTGGTACGGTAGGTACTTTCTTAATGGATGTATTTCTTTTCGGTGGAAGTTTCAGCGCAGGCAAACTATTCTTCATTCTTATGGTAGTAGCCGGCGTTATCGGTTTAAAGTTAGCTGACAATAAAGAAGAAACTGTGGAAGGAGCTGCTTAAAAATGGGTTGGTTTTTCGTATTTTGTGCTGCAATTAGTGAAATAGTCGGTGTGATAGGACTTAAAATGTATAGTAAAGATAAGACATTAGCCAATGGTGCGATTTATATAGGTGGGTTTGCTACATCCTTCGCATTTTTGTATACTTCCTTCTTATTTTTACAAGTAAGTGTCGCGTATGCGGTTTGGATTGGTATCGGAACAGCAGGTGCAGTTTTGTTAAACATGTTCTTGTTTGGTGAGTCGAAAAGTAAAGCGCGTATCATTAGTGTGTTTCTTATTGTATGTGGAGTGACAGGATTAAAGGCACTTTCTTAAAGATATATTGTATTTTTATCTCCTAATTGTTCATTAGGAGATTTTATTATAAAAAATGATTTCCTCTTAGAGTTCACTATCATTGACAGTACAATCGATTATCTTATAAAATGAGTGACAGTCATTCAATATGCGTGTGAAAGGGTTTAGATGATGAATAAAAAAGAGAAAATTGTCTATGCAGCTATTGAAGTGTTTCAGGAAAAGGGCGTCGAAAAAACGAAGATTTCTGATATCGTGAAATTAGCTGGCATTGCGCAAGGAACTTTCTATTTATATTTTCCTTCTAAGTTATCTGTTATGCCTGCAATAGCAGAAGTGATGGTTGAAAAGATGATACTTGCAGTGAAAGAAAAAGTGCAAAACGATGCGCCTTTCTCAAGTAAAGTGACGCAAGTAATAGATGCGGTGTTTCACTTTATAGCTGAATATCGTGAAATACAGGCTTTAATGTATGCTGGTCTTGCATCTACAGAACATATAAAAGAATGGGAAGCTGTGTATGAGCCCCTTTATATGTGGCTAAGTGAATTTTTAAATGAGGCAAAAGAAGCCGGTGAAATTCGTGATTCGGTTCACGCAGAGCGAACAGCGAAGTTATTTATCGCTCTTGTTGAATCAGCAGCGGAACAAGTGTATTTATATGATCATAAAGATGATGAGCAAGTCGATTTGCAAAAGGCAGAAGTACTAGATTTTTTAACACATGCACTACATATAAAGAAATAGTGAGATGAACCTGTCTGAAAAGGTAGGTTCATTTTTGAGGAAAACTGAATGATAGTCATTCATCTAATACGTATGTATGTGTGGAAGGATAGTGTGAAATTCTAACGAGTAGGGGGGCATCTCTACTCATGACTAGCCCACAAATAGAAGGATAAAGAAAAAGCTTCTTGGGCATTATTTTTTGAGAGGAACTTACGGGAAGAGGTGTTAAAAAGTGAAGAAACCGATAAAAGAACAAAAGATGGTATTGGTCATTCTTTTGAGTAATATATTTATCGCTTTTCTAGGGATTGGATTAATCATTCCGGTTATGCCGTCCTTTATGAATGATATGCATTTAACAGGGAAGACGATGGGATATCTCGTTGCAGTGTTTGCAATGGCACAGCTCATTACTTCACCTATTACAGGCCGGTGGGTTGATCTTTACGGTAGAAAGAAAATGATAATCATTGGATTATTTATTTTTGGTGTTTCAGAGCTTCTTTTTGGATTAGGAAAAGATGTATGGATGCTTTATGTAGCAAGGGTATTAGGCGGAATTAGTGCTGCTTTTATTATGCCTGGTGTTACGGCGTATGTTGCGGATATTACATCTATTCAGGAACGTCCAAAGGCGATGGGATACTTATCTGCGGCTATTAGTACTGGATTCATTATAGGTCCTGGAATCGGCGGATTTATTGCAGAATACGGTATACGTGTGCCGTTTTTCGTTGCAGCAGTAATTGCTTTTATAGCATGTGTGATTTCGATCTTTATTTTAAAAGAACCGTTAACGAAAGAAGAACTTGCAGAGATTTCTTCTAATACGAAGGAATCAAGTTTTATTGGTGATTTAAAGAAATCATTACATCCAATGTATGCAATTGCATTTATTATCGTATTTGTACTCGCATTCGGATTATCAGCGTATGAAACAGTGTTTAGCTTGTTCTCTGATCATAAATTTGGCTTCTCGCCGAAAGATATCGCAGCAATTATTACAATTAGTTCAATCTTTGGGGTAGTTGTGCAAGTATTTATGTTTGGCAAATTGGTAGAAATGTTCGGTGAGAAAGTGTTAATTCAAATATGTTTAATTGTAGGTGCAGTATTAGCATTCGTCTCAACTGTAGTCTTTAATTATTGGATTGTACTTCTCGTTACTTGCTTCATTTTCTTAGCATTTGATTTACTTCGTCCAGCTTTAACGACATTTTTATCAAAAGCAGCCGGAAAAGAGCAAGGATTCGTCGCTGGTATGAACTCGACTTATACGAGTTTAGGAAATATCGCAGGACCAGCGATGGGCGGAATATTATTTGATATGAATATTCATTATCCATATGCATTTTCAGGCGTTGTTTTAATAGTTGGTCTCGCTATTACATTTATGTGGAGAGAGAAACAGTTGGCTGAAAGTTTTGCGAAGTAATAAAACCCCTTACGACGTGAGGTAAAGTGACCCCCGACAATGGGACACATATCAAAACACCTAAACCATCTGTTCCCTAAATTCTTTAGGGGATAGGTGGTTTGATTTTCATTGAATTTTCACATAATTGTAGTGATGAATGTATTCTAGCACAATCTTTCGCACAGTTTGGATACTTTTGTTATCTTTTGTGAATCGAAAGCTTCACTTTTTAAATGGCCAAAGAAGCTTTCCATGACGGCATTATCATGGCAATTTCTTTTACGGGACATGCTAGTGATGATGCCGTTTTGTTTGGCATACGCTTGAAATTCCTTCGCAGTATAAATACTTCCTTGATATGAGTGAAGGATGACATTTTTTACTTTTCACCCTCTCATTGCTTGTTTCAATGTCTTCGTCGCTAATGTCAGTGTTTGTAATTCGTTGATGACACAACTAATAATTTCGCGATTAAGGGCATCCATGATCGTTGATAAATATAAGGTACGCTCTCCTAATAAGAGATACGTCACATCCGTAAACCTGGATGTATTGAATTGGCACTCCAATCGATCAGGGGCTACCATTGGTTCCGCACCATTGATATATTTCTTTTTTTCGACGTCCTTTACTTTCTCTTCTAAATGGGATACCACCCGCATTTTAACGAAAGTATACGCTAAGCAAATTTTGACATAAAAAAAGCCGATTTTTCTACTCTAAGAAATTTTCGATTCTAATTCGTTATAGGTTAGTTGTTACTTTGTGTGCTTCATATTCTTTCACTATTTTATAAAA
>NZ_JBNLYE010000380.1:0-3654 GCF_050172095.1 Bacillus sp. GMs2/2 | reverse complement strand
TAAAAGTTAAACACGAAGTCATCGTCAGCTAACTTTTCAACGTTCGTTGCTTTTACGTAACCATTTCCTTTTACAGAGAAGAAATCATGGTTTTTCGTATCTGTACGTAAACCATTTAAAACGATTGGGTTAATTTCTTCTTCTTCAAACTTCGGCTCAAGTCCTAAGTTCATAAGCCCTTTATTCGCATTGTAACGAACGAAACGATTTACATCTTCTACAAGACCGATAGAAGTGTAAATTTCTTCTGTATAGGCCATTTCAATTTCATATAGTTCCATTAATAACTCTTGTGTTTCTTTTTGCACTTCTTGTTGCTCTTCTGCAGAAAGTTCTGCGAAGATTTGTTGTGCTAAAATACCGACGAATACGCCGTGAATTGACTCATCACGAATTATCAAGTTGATAATCTCACCACTTGCTGTTAGTTTTCCTTGACCAGCTAAGTAAAGCGGATAGAAGAATCCACTATAGAATAAATAACTTTCTAAGAACACACTTGCTACCATTGCCATGTATAACTCTTTTTTCGTTACTTCAGGCTTTAGCAAACGACGATAGTAACCAGTAATAATACCGGCCTTTTTCTCAAGTAATGGATGAGTATCTACCCATTCAAAAATA
This sequence comes from Bacillus sp. GMs2/2, assembly GCF_050172095.1. NCBI lineage: Bacteria > Bacillati > Bacillota > Bacilli > Caryophanales > Bacillaceae > Bacillus > Bacillus sp. GMs2/2. The sequence continues at coordinate 3,030 of NZ_JBNLYE010000380.1, read as the reverse complement.
TCATCAATTTCTTCTTCAGTAGCTAACGTTGTAAAGATATGACTGTAACTCTTCGCATGTACTTCTTCCATAGCACCCATGAAAGCTAATACACTTTTCGCTTGTAAATTTTCAAGATGAACAAGTACAAGAGGCATACCTTCGCCGCCTTGTTTCGTATCTAAAAGTGTTAAACCACCTAATACACGCTTATAAGCAATCTGCTCTTCTTTTGATAATTGTGCCCAAGTATTTTTGTCAGAAGATACCGCGATTTCCTCTTCTGTCCAAAACTGAGCGATATTTTGCTTCCAAAACATTAAACTAAAATCATCTTCTTTTTTGTTCCAGTTTACCGCACGCATTAAATCGCCCCTTCTCTAAATATGATAACTAAGCATGAGCAGGGTTCAGAAAACCCTGCTCATCATGTCTCACTTTTTATATTAAACGGTACAAGCCACACACTCTTCCACGCTTAATTTACGTGTTCTCGTATAATACAGACTCTTTAAGCCTTTTTTATGTGCATAGATGTAGTAACGTGCTAATTCACGTGTTGAAATATCACTATTAACGTAAAGAATTGTACTAATTCCTTGGTCAATATGTTCTTGAATTTCTGCGATTAAATCAATTAATTTAAACTGATTCATATCGTAAGAAGATTTATAGTACCAGAACGTATCTTTTGATAAATACGGCATTGGATAATATGTTGTCGCATTCGCATATGTTCTTGATTCGATTTGACTTACGATCGGCATTACGCTTGAAGTTGCATTTTGAACGTAACTGATTGATTGTGTTGGAGCAATGGCAAGACGATATGAGTTGTATAAACCATTCTTCTGCACTTGCTCTTTTAAACTTGTCCAATCTTCTTTTGTCGGAATATGAATTCCTTCAAATAGTTGCTGAACTTTTTCAGTTACAGGACTGTAATCTTTCGTTTCATACTTTTCGAAGTATGTGCCATTCGCATAATCAGATTTATCGAAGTCTTTAAATGTCTCGCCTTTTTCTGTAGCGATTTCCATACTTTTCTCAATAGAATAGTAATTTAACATCATAAAGAATGTACGAGCGAATTCTTTCGCTTCTGCACTTTCATAAGCGATTTTATTTTTTGCTAAATATCCGTGTAAGTTCATTGCTCCAAGTCCAACTGAATGAAGCTCGTCATTTGCTTTTTTCACAGTTGGTGCATTCGGAATAATCGTCATATCAGAAACAGCTGTTAAAGCTTCCATTCCCGCATGAACTGCTTCACGAATTTCTTTATTTTCCATTACGTTTACGATATTTAACGATCCCAAGTTACAGTTAATATCACGACGGATAATGTCATCTGTACCGTAATCATTTATTTCTGAAGTTTCTTGAAGCTGGAAGATTTCTGTACATAAGTTCGACATCTTCACAGTTCCAATATCCTTCAATGGATGTTGATTATTTGCATTTGATTTAAACATTAAGTATGGGTAACCAGACTCAAGCTGAATCATAGCGATTTTAATAAGCATATCACGTGCACTAATATCTAGTGGCTTCTTCTTCACTTTCGGATTGCTCATTAATTCATCGTAAATTTCATCAATGTCAATATCATCTAAATGCTTGCCATATTCTTTATAAACCGTATAAGGCGCGAAAACATGGAAAGGTTCGTTTTTCTCAGCAAGCTCAAAGAACTTACTTGGAACGATAATTCCGATTGATAGAGACTGAATACGGCTCTTCTCATCGGCATTTATTTTTTTTGTATCAAGGAATTCAATAATATCCCAATGGAAAATGTTTAAATATACTGCACCGGCACCTTTTCGTTGGCCAAGCTGATTCGCATATGAAAACGAATCTTCAAGCAATTTCATAACAGGTACTACGCCACTTGCAGCGTTGTCGATACCTTTAATTTGCTCACCACGTGCGCGTAGCTTAGATAAGTTTAAAGCTACTCCCCCGCCGATTTTTGATAATTGCATCGCAGTATTAATGTTAAAGCCAATTGAATTTAAGCTATCATCCATCTCTAACAAGAAACAAGACACCATTTCTCCTCTTCTGCTTCTTCCCGCATTTAAAAAGGTTGGTGTCGCTGGTTGGTAGTTTTGTTTTACAATCATGCTTGCGAATTGTCTTGCTTTCGAAACATCACCGCGTCCTAAGTATAATGAAACAATTGCTACACGATCTTCATAGCTTTCTAAGTATTGTTTTTGATCATTCGTTTTTAACGCATAATCTTTGTAGAACTTAGATGCTGCCATATAAGATTGGAACTCGAAGTTTTCACCATAAGCGATGTTATATACTTCCTCTACTTCCTCCAAGCTATACTCGTCCAGAACGTTGTAATAGTAATCATGTTCTTTCATATACTCCATTCGCTCTGCCACGCTATTAAAAGGAACGGTATTCTCTCTAGCTTCTTCCATAAAGACTTCTAATGCCTCTTTATCTTTATGAAGCTGATAAAAACCGTCCTGCATTTGCGTGATTTCATTATTCAGTTCAATGTGTCGCAATCTCCCGCACCCTTTCCTTAAAATATTCTACATCGTTATTTGTTCCAGATAACTCAAATTTTGATACAATAGGCACTTCATATTTAGTAGAAATCTTGTCAGCACTTGCACCGAACATGTCTCCCCAGTTACGATTGCCGCTTGCAGATACGCCTTTTAATTTTTCATTATTGCGCTCTAAAAAGTCTAAAACACGTTCTGGTACATTTCCAAAACCTGTTGTATACGTAATAAGAATAAAGTCTTCATCTATTACTAGATCTTCATCAATTTGAACGGCCGGCATATTTAATTTGTGAATGAAACGCTTCACGTTTCCTGTCATAGAATCATATGCAACTAACATTTCCGACCCTCCCTCTCAAATCTATATTCTCTATATGTTGTTCTTGATTTCTCTATATATTGTATTACGTTTCAAAATAAGACACAAGATATATGTATAAATTCTTTCTTTTTTTAACTTTTACTTTTCGACATGATAGCCGTTTTTTTTCAATACAATGACTATGAAACAACA
>NZ_JBNLYE010000379.1:0-3657 GCF_050172095.1 Bacillus sp. GMs2/2 | reverse complement strand
TCCATGAAATATTACCGTTGCCTATTATTTTAATTTTTTCACTTATATTTTCGTTTATATTTGCAATACTTTCGTATATATATGTAGAAAAATTTGCATTCAGAGTCGGAAAGTATGTAACAAAACAAGTGGATAGAAAGAAGAGAGGGGTATCTGTAAAGAGTGACTTGCAGGATGTTATTCAGAAAAGGGCGGTGAAATAATTGAAGCAAGAAATGAGTATAAAAGATTTTCAACAATTATTGAAAAGAAGATTCGTAACGATTATTTTAACGATGTGTTGTTTAACCGCTTCTTTAGTTCTTATCTCTATGTATGTTTTAAAGCCGTCATATCAATATTCAACGCAAATTCTTGTTGGGAATTTAGATGAGTTTAATAAGGAAAATTCAACAAATAAAACACAAGAAAATAAGCAACTAGTAACATCGTATGTTGATATTTTAAAAAGCCCATTAATTATTTCAACAGTCAAAAAAACTTTGAAATTAGAGCAATCAAGTTATGAATTAGCACAAAAAATCTCGGTAGTGAATACGGACAACTCACAAATTGTAACTGTTACAGTAAAAGATTCCAATCCGAAAGTCGTGAAAGACATTGTAAAGACATTGGCAGAGCAATCACAAAAAAGTTTTCAACAGTACACAAATGTACAAGGTGTGAAAGTGTTGACGGATCCTGAGTTACAGGAACAGGCTGAAAAATTGTTTCCGAAATTTCAACTGATCATTCCTATTTCTTTAATTGTTAGTTTTTTTGTTGGGATAGGTTTAGCTGTATTTCGAGATTATTTTGATGAACGTATATACACGGAACAAGATTTAGAGAAAATAACAACAGTCTCTGTTATTGGTCACATAAATATGAAACCGAATAGAAAACAGAAATCTACAGAGGTTGATAAACAATCATCTATATATCGAGGTGAACATGTCGATGTTTAGGACAAAGAAACAGCTGCCATTCGATTTGCATGATGATCTGATGAAAGAGCAGTTTTATACGGTGTATCACGAGTTGAGAAAATCTGGAAAACAACTGTTCACAGTTAGTTCAACGAAGGACAGAGGTGTTGTTGCCTCGCTTATAGTAAATATGGGTCTAGTGTTTGCTGAAATGAAGAAAAAGGTGTTACTTATTGATGTGAATTTTTCTGACCCAAAATTACATGTATTATTACAAAGTGATCACATGATAACAGTAAACGATATAATAAGCTCTTCCCCCTGTAATTATGAATCTTTTTCTAGTAATTTGTCTAAATACTTATATTGTATTCCTGCAAAAAAAACAGTACACACAGGGACGCCCTTAGTTGCTATGGATGAATTTGATAATGCGATTGCTAAGTGGAAAGAAGATTTTGATTACATTTTCTTTTATTCTTCTGAAGTATTTGAGCTTCCTGCTACGCACATTATTGCAGGGAAATGCGATGGAGTGGTTTTAGCAGTTAAAAAGCGAAAAGATTCACTACGTACAGTGCAAAAAGTAATAGCGGATATAAATAGGAAAGAATGTGAAGTAATAGGTATAATTTTATATTCTTGAATGTGGGGGTAACGATCCATGATTCGTGAAACAAATCAAGCCAAGTTGTATACGATTCCGGCTCAAGAAAAGCCTAGCATATTGAATCGAAGTGTAAAACGCTTGTTTGATATTATATTTTCAATCATATTGTTACTATTAACAATACCAATTATGTTGTTCTTTTGTATTATGATTACTTTAGAAACATCAGGGGCTCCAATATACTTTCAAGAACGTTTAGGTATAAACGGGAAGAAGTTTAATGTATTTAAATTAAGGTCGATGGTAAAGGATGCTGAAATGAACGGACCACAATGGGCAACAGAACATGATCAAAGAATTACAAAAGTTGGATTGTTTATAAGAAAAACGAGAATTGATGAATTACCGCAACTTTTAAACATTTTAAGAGGAGATATGTCTTTTGTAGGCCCTAGACCAGAGAGAGAGTTTTTTTATAATGAGTTTGATGCGTATATTCCAGAATTTAAGGAACGTTTAATAGTAAAACCAGGATTAACAGGATGGGCACAAATAAATGGAGGGTATAATCTTGATCCAAAGGAAAAGTTGAGGCTGGACATGGAGTATATTGAAATGAAAACATTTCGGATGGACATCCGTATTTTATGTAAAACCGTTTTAATTGTATTGAACGGTAATGGTGCAAGATAAATATATATGTAAATAAACAACATATGTAAGTAGGTTACTTGCAAAGGAGAACTTGTATGGGTAGATCTATTCTAAACAATATTATCCATCTATTTTATAGTACGATTTTAGCTAACCTTCTTCAGGCCGTCAGTTTAATTGTTTTAGCAAACTTTTTTAACGCACAACATTATGGGATGTTTAGTGTTGCCATAGCAGTGACGTTTGTTATGTTATTCTTTACAGACTTAGGACTTAGTAATACGTTTCTTCGAGAAGGGGCAAAGGATGGAGCAGATTTAGAGCAGATTTTATCATCGTATATAAAAATAAGGATGATTCTACTTATTTTTATTTCTATCATCGGTTATATTGCTATTCATTATATGTATGCGGATAAAAATTTAATTTATATGATGATAAACGTAATGTTTTTCATGTTAATAGGATTAACTTGGCAAAACATAGGGATTGCCTATTTTCAACTGACGGAACGTATGAAGTATATAGCGCTCATAAAAGTTGTATCAGCATCAGTTGTCATTATAATTACATGTTTTTGTATTTTCGGAGAGTTACCGGTGTATGTAACGGCTCGCTTATATGCTTTTGGGTATATGATCGGCGGTTTATTCAGTATATATATCATGAGAAGAAAGACGAAAATGAATATGAAAGTCGTAATTCATAAAGCGTTATTTTGGCAATTAACTCCCTTTATTATAAGCGGTTTTTTAATAATGAGTACGCCACAATTAGCGCCTATCTTGCTTAACTATACATTGCCATTAAGTATAGTAGGTGTTTTTGCAGTGGCGTACCGGATGCCGGCAGCTTTATATCAAGTACCAGGGGTAATTGCAGGTGCATTTTTTCCAGTGCTTTTTAAGCATTATAACCAGAATAATATAGAAGAGCATACGAAATTAAATTTGCTTCAAATTAAATCAATGGCGATTGTAGGAATATGTATGACAATCGGTTTATATCATTTAGCACCATACTTTATTTCTATATTTTTTCATGAAGAATGGAGCGATGCAGTAGAACCACTCCAAATATTATCATTTCTTATTGTGCTACAAAGTTTAAATATTGCCATTGCTGACGGTTTAACGACGAGTGGATGTCAAAATAAGAGGACTGTTGTGCAGTGTGTAGCATTGGTGATAGGTGGGGTTATGCTTTATAGCTTTAGTAGTATTGGTGGAGTGATAGGAGCGGCATACGCTATGGTTTTATTTGAAATCGTCGCTTTAGTGGGATACATAGCGGTAAGTGTAGTGAAGAAAAAAATTGTATTCCAAATTGTAATACCGTATACAATTTATTTTGGTGTAACCTTTATTGGAGTGCAATATATATTGCATACATATCATTTAATTGCGCTTGTTCTTAATATATTAATCGTAGTAGCTGCCATATTCCTATATGATTATGAGCTGAAAAAACTTCTTCTTTCTTTTA
>NZ_JBNLYE010000378.1:0-3659 GCF_050172095.1 Bacillus sp. GMs2/2 | reverse complement strand
ATATATAAGTAACCAACTATTTATCAATGTGTATAACAATTGCCCTCGACTCTTCAAGTAACCCATCAAAATTAATTTGTCTTTCACTAATTCCCTTTAGGCGTTCACCTACTTTTTCAAAAAGCATCTTTATCTTGAATAAATCCTTTTTACGTTCAAATAAATATTTTGTTCAAACTTGTGCGTGCACTAAAAAATACAAGTGATTTTATCAGAGGCACCTTGAATTTCTTGCACACCTAGTGGAAAGAATCCGTTTTTTACTAACGGGTTCTTTTCATTATTCGTCATACTACAACTAGATTGTTACATTTTTTTACAGCTCACCCTTACTTGAATAAATATTCCGTTCTTATAGATCCGTAAATCCTCTTTTCTTTAATGTTTTTTCGTTATTTGAGTCTATTCATGTAAATGCATTATTTATTTTTCCCGTATTCAATCGCCTTTGAACCTGTTGGTATAAGGTTTCTCTAGAAGTATAGTCTAGGATACATAGGATTTTTGTGTACGAAAGAAAGTATCGTAATTTCAACCAAAAACCATTTATTTACCTATGTTAAGTTTCTAAATTTGTATTGATAATTCTTGGCTTTAGAAGTATCCTATACATATTCAAACATTTGAAGATGTATAGGATACTTCTGAAATGTTAAATGTAAATAAATACTAGAGGTGTTTTAATGGGAACTGAAATGCAACAATTTAAAGCAGATTTCTTTAAAGCTTTAGCGCATCCTTTACGAATAGGGATTTTGGAAGTTCTATCAGAAGGTGAAAAAAGTGTAAATGAAATTCAAAGCATTCTTAAAAAAGAAGGTTCTGCAGTTTCTCAACAATTAAGTGTATTACGAGCGAAAAATATTGTTGTTGGCACTAAAGATGGAAAACGAGTATTATACTCCCTTCGAGATCCTATGATTATGAATTTATTGGTGGTTGCGCGGAAAATTTTTAACAATCATTTAATTGATACAATTTCTATGTTAGAAGAGCTAGATGAAGCAGAAAGCGAAATGGTAAAGGAGAAATAAATTGAGAAATGAGGCTAAAAGAGAAGATATCATCCAACATGGAATTGAGATATTTCACTCTATAGGAGCTCATCACGTTTGTAATGTTTGCATTAAAAGTGGATATTCTTGTTGCTTTTCATGTCAACATTTACAAGATGGTATTGGATGTCAAAAAAGGAATACAGCTTGTACAGCATGGTTATGCGGCATTCAGAACTTTTTGTTTGATCAAATAGGATTATTAGAAGAATGGAATAGTTTTTGGTCTGATATTCCAGGACAGATGTTTCGTAGAGATATTACCCCAGATAAAGTAAAAGTCACATCGTTTATTGATACGAAAAAGCTAGATAGTCGGGCTGGAGAACTTCTAGCGGAAAAATTACAATTCCATGTACAACAAGGTGGAGATATAGGGAAATTAGAACGCCATTTAAGCAAAACTTATAGTAAGTATTAGGATGTCGTTCTCTTTTATAAAAATTAAATTCTCCTGTATAAGCGAATGCGAAACCTATTTGTAATCCGGGTTTATTAAAAATAGAAAAGAAGGGTTTGTAATGAGAGGTTTATTTACAGGAAGGTTTAAAGGATATTCATTAGGGCATTTTCAAAAAGATCTTCTTTCAGGACTGATTGTTGGAGTTGTTGCGATTCCTCTTGCTATGTCTTTTGCTATAGCTTCTGGTGTAAAACCAGAGTATGGAATATATACAACATGTATTGCAGGAATACTTATTTCTCTATTTGGTGGTTCAAGGTATCAAATTGGAGGTCCTACAGGTGCTTTTGTTCCAATACTTTTAGGAATTGTCATTACTTATGGGTATGAAGATTTACTACTTGCTGGTTTACTTGCTGGAATTATCTTATGCCTTATGGGAATTTTTAAATTAGGTTCGCTGATTAAGTTCATCCCACGTCCTGTAACAATTGGTTTTACGTCAGGTATTGCTGTTATTATATTCACTGGACAAATTCCTAGTTTTTTAGGTTTAACAGGCATAAAAAAACATGAGGCTTTTATAGCAAACTTGAAAGAAATATTTACTCATATCGGTACCACTAATTTTTATAATGTAGTAACTGCTTTGATTTGCTTTTTCGTTATACTCATAACACCAAAAATTTTGCCAAAAGTACCGGGTTCATTAGTAGGTGTTTTGATTTCGACTATAATTGCAACTATATTTTTCTCAGGTCATGTACCTACTATTGGTACAGCATATGGTACGATTCCAAATACACTACCTCAGTTTGATATACCAGAGGTCACAATAGAGCGTATCCAACATTTAATTGGCCCTGCGTTTGTTATTGCTATGTTGGGTGGTATTGAGTCCCTTTTATCTGCTGTCGTCGCAGATGGGATGACAAATAGTAAACATAACAGTAATAAAGAACTTATTGGTCAAGGAATTGCTAATATTGTTACCCCATTATTTGGAGGAATTCCGGCGACTGGAGCAATTGCTCGAACAGCAACGAATATTAAAAGTGGCGCTGTTTCACCCATTTCCGGTGTGATTCACGGAGTATTTGTGTTATTTACGCTTCTACTGCTAGCTCCATACGCCTCCCACATCCCACTTGCTAGTATGGCTCCTATTTTAATGGTTGTAGCGTGGAATATGAGTGAGCAACAGCATTTTGTTCATATACTTAAAATGAAGACCGGAGATTCTCTTGTATTACTAGTAACATTTTCCCTTACTGTATTTACAAGTTTGACAACGGCTGTGGAAATCGGTCTTATTTTAGCTATTATTTTGTTTACAAAACGTATGAGTAATATGCTTGTGATGTCAAAAGTGCTTCCTGATCATACAACAAAGAATGAAAAATTATTACCGCATGTGGTAAATAATGCTCATGATTGCCCTCAAATTAGTATTTACACAATAGAAGGTCCATTATTTTTTGGAGCTGCGCAAACATTTGAACAAAACATTTTAGCGACAATTCATTATAGACCCAAAATTCTAATCTTACGTATGGGCAAGGTTCCTTTTATTGACACAACAGGCGAAGTCTACTTTAGGAATATTGTCCAACATTTTAAAAAACAAGGTGGCGTACTTCTCATTTCAGGGGCTCAATCAGAGTTGAAAACAACTCTAATTAAGAATGGATTATATGCTGAGATTGGAAAAGAGAACTTTTTTGATCATACAGGAGAAGCAATTAACTGTGCTTTAAGACATTTGAATAAAGCGAAATGTGTAGGATGTAAACATTTTGCTTTTCATGAATGTGCCCAGCTCTCCCAACAATGCCAGGATATTAATACAATAAAAAATAAATCAAAAGCATTAGAATTTTAAAAAATATATTTCCTATACAAAGTTTACTTGTTTTGATTTACTCTTTTAAATATTTTGCTAAAAAGCAGAAAAGGAGAATGTTTAATTTGGCGAATGCGAAGAAGATTTTTATAAAGTTTCAACAAGAAGGATTTTCATACATTCAAAAAATGATCATTACACAGCAAGAAGAGAATATATTCCTTACATTTCAATGCAAAAAAAATTGTACAATTAGTACCCTCTCAATAGATGATAAAAAGAATTACGAAAAAGCTATATCGTTTTTTTCTCATGCTTCTGGTGGTGTAATTATATGGGGAATAGATTCAAATAAAAA
>NZ_JBNLYE010000377.1:0-3670 GCF_050172095.1 Bacillus sp. GMs2/2 | reverse complement strand
CATTATAAGAGTTTTTACATTATTATCAGTACTGGCATTATTCCTTAATGTATTTTTACCTAGGGCTAGTGCAGAGGTTATGACGCATGAGAAATATTCAATGGACTGGAGTTATAGTAATAGTCTAGGTAAGTACATTCGCACTGAAATGATTAAAAATTCAAGTGGTCAAATTGCTTATTGCTTAACCCTTGGATTAAAATCACCAAATGGTGAAGATCTTCCTGAAATGGGGAAAACAGATAATGTAGTATATAGAGTCTTATTAAATGGTTTCCCGCAAAAAAGTGCTGAACAGCTGGGAGTAGCTAATAAAAATGAAGCGCATTATGCAACGCAACTTGCGGTTTGGAATGCATTAGGTCAACTCGATGTAAATGAATTAAAACATGAGAATAAAAATGTTGAAAAAGCAGCTAAGGCTATTATTAGTAATGCTAATAATAGTGAAGAGACTCAAGATGTTTTTATGAATGTGATTCCTGCTGAAAAGCAAAAAGCAGAATTAAAGGGTGAATTCTTCGAAACAAATCTATATTCAGTACAAACAAATGCTAAGAGTGGTTCTTATAAGGTAGTAGCGAAAAATGCACCTAATGGAGTTAGAATTGTAAGTGAAAATGGAGAAGTGAAAGATCAGCTTTCAGTTGGAGAAAAATTTCGTATCCAAATTCCTAAGAATACAAAAACGGGTGAATTTAATTTAAGTGTTGCTGCTAATTTAACTAAAGTTCAAGCAATTGCTTACCGTGGTACGGATACTGTTCAGAATGCTACAGTACTATTAGAGAGAAATGAAGAAAAGCTTAGTAGTGATCTTGCAGTAAATTGGGAAGCAGCTGGTTCTTTAAAAATTAAAAAGGTTGGAGAAAATGGAGAAGTTTTAGCTGGTGCAGTATTTGAGGTCTTTAATGTAAATAATGAATCAGTCGGAAAAATCACGACTGGTGCTGATGGTATGGCAGAATTAAACAACTTACCAATTGGTACTTACACATTAAAAGAAATTAAAGCACCAACAGGCTATGTTTCAGATGATAAACCACAAACTATTGAAGTTAAGACAGGAGAAACAGGAGCTGTCCAAATAGTAAATAACAAAGTAAAAGGTAGCATCGAAATTAAAAAGCTTAGTGATTCAGGAAAGATTTTACCAAATGTTGAATTCACAGTCTTCACTGAAGATGGAAAAGAAGTGAAAAAAGTAGTAACAAAAGAAAATGGAATTGCAAACGTTGAAGATCTTACGTATGGTAAATATTATTTCTTAGAGACAAAAACACCTAATGGATATATTGGAAATAAAACAAAGTATCCTTTTGAAATTAAAGAGCACAATAAAACACTTACTTTTACAGTGGAAAATACCGAAGTGAAAGGTAGTGTAAAATTACTAAAAGTAGATAATGAAGATATTAGTAAAAAATTAGAAGGTGCAGCATTCGAGCTAAAAGATGCAAGTGGAAAAGTAGTTGGGGAATATAAGACAGATAAAAATGGTGAGATTAACGTCAAAGATTTAGCGTATGGTAAATATTCATTTGTAGAAAAGGCTTCTCCAAATGGTTATGTTCTTGTTAAAGAACCAATTATGTTCGAAATAAAGGAACATGGGAAGATTATTGAGTTATTGGCAGTTAATCATCTTATCAAAGGTGATCTAGAAATTACAAAGGTAGATGTAGCTGATGGAAATAACAAGCTTCCAAATGCAGAATTTACGATTTATAACGAAGCAGGAAAAGAAGTAGTAAAAGGAAAAACAGACGATAAAGGAATCGCTAAATTTGAAAAATTACCATTTGGAAAATACACATATAAAGAAACTGTTGCGCCAAAAGGTTATGTATTAAATGAAGAAACGTTCTCTTTTGAAATTAAAGAGAATGGTCAAATCATTAAACACATTGTCAAAGATGAAAAGATTCCTTCAATAAAAACAACAGCTACTGATAAAACAGATGGTACAAAAGAAATACACACGTCTAAGTCTGTAACAATCCAAGATAAAGTGGAATACAAAGACCTACAAGTAGGTAAAGAATACACTTTAAAAGGTAAATTAATGAATAAAGAGACTAATAAACCATTAGTTGTAAATGGTAAAGAAGTAACAGCTGAAACGAAGTTTACACCAAAAGAAGCAAATGGCTCTATTACATTAGACTTCACATTTGATGCAACTGGTTTAGAAGAAAAAGAGGTAGTAGTATTCGAAGAGTTATTGAAAGAAGGAAAAATTGTTACAACACATGCTGATATCAATGATAAAGGTCAAACAGTTAAGTTCGTTAAGCCATCAGTAAAAACGACAGCAACAAACAAAGCTGATGGTGGAAAAGAGATTCATTCAAAGGATTCTATCACTATTCAAGACAAAGTGGAGTATACTAACTTAGTTGTAGGTAAAGAGTACACTGTAAAAGGTAAACTAATGAACAAAGCTATTAACAAACCATTATTAATTGATGGAAAAGAAGTAACAGCTGAAACGAAGTTTACTGCAAAAGAAAAGAACGGTTTTGTAACATTAGACTTTACTTTTGTTGGTGCTGAACAGCAAGGAAGAGAAGTAGTCGTGTTTGAAGACTTATTACATGAAGGTCAAGTAATTGCAACACATGTTGACATTAACGATGTAGGTCAAACAGTTCGATTTGTAGAACCTTCTATTAAAACGACAGCAACAAACAAAGCTGATGGTTCTAAAGAGTTAGACGCTTCTAAATCTGTAACAATCCAAGATAAAGTGGAATACAAAGACTTAATCGTGGGTAAAGAGTATGTTGTAAAAGGTAAACTGATGGATAAAGCAACAAACAAGCCATTATTAGTTGATGGAAAAGAAGTAACAGTAGAATCTAAGTTTATTGCTAAAGAGAAGAATGGTTCTATCACACTAGATTTCACATTTAATGCTTCTGCATTACAAGGTAAAGAAGTAGTAGTATTTGAAGAACTGTATCAAGATAATATATTAGTAGCTATTCACGCTGAAATTGAAGATAAGGAACAAACAGTGAAATTTAAAGAGGTAAAGCCGGAACAACCTAAACCAGAACAGCCAAATTCAGATAAAAATACTCCAACACCAGAGCAGCCTAACGAGCAAGTAAAAGAACAACCACAACCTAAGCAAGAAATTCAATCTAAAATTGGATGGTTACCGCAAACAGGTACTAATCTTACAAGTTGGATCTCTATGGCTGCAGGCGCATTACTGTTAATTGTTGGTGGAGTGATTTTCTTAAAACGTAAAAATGCATAGAAATTAAAAAATAAGCACATCTGTTTTTATAACAAGATGTGCTTATTTTTATCATTTTAGCCAAGAAGACTCCTATATTCAAGCGTGAATGGCATTTAAAATAGCAAATTTATTTGTAGTAAATAATACATAATTTTGTTTTACTGTTTTAATTAAAATACGGTCTGTTGTCCCATAAGCTGTTCCAATACGTATGACATCTACTTCTTCAACACCAGCATAGGTAGCATCTTCGGTAATCTCAATCACATCACGTAATGGAATTGTAATCTCCGCCAATTGCCATGAAATAATTAACTCTTCATTTGTTTTTTTTACATTAATGCCTAGCATTATACCAAGACCCTTCAATAATAATACGCTACACTTCTAATCTTATTATATAAATTTTTAGATTTTTTA
>NZ_JBNLYE010000376.1:0-3724 GCF_050172095.1 Bacillus sp. GMs2/2 | reverse complement strand
AAACTAGGGATAGGATTTACGAAAAAGACATGTAATTACGTTAAATCGACAAAATCTATACAAGAAAACGCACATTATGGAAGGATTCACAGAAGGGATGTAGAATACAGAAATATGCAAAGCATTGACAACATATTAGTTGGTGTGGATGTATATCCCGTGAAGGCTGAAATTGTGCAAGTTGGAGCGGAATTTCATGTCGGAATTTTGTTTGTCGCATCATATGCTCATCCTTTAAGGAAATAGCAAGGCCATTGGATCTTTGTAGATACTGAACAAAATGGAGTTGATCGTTATATGGATCAACATGAGAAAGTTACAAATCTCAAGATCAAACAGTATATGTGGCTTGCTACTCTTCTTATAAAAAGGTGTATATGTATTGTTTCTAAGAGATACATTTGTAACAGATGAGCAAATGTATACAATTTTATATAGCAAGTATGTATATGCGATTTATGCAGATAAAGGACCTATAGGAAAGGTTTAAAATCGTTTATACAATGTAATCGGCAACACTTTCTAACAAGTTTAGAAAAATATTGTCGAATTATAAAGGAATTTTTTAATTTATATCGAATACAAAATACGACACGGAGATGGAGTTATGGGGAACAGAATTCCCGAAGAAGTTGTTGAACAGATTCGGACATCATCCGATATTGTAGAAGTCATTGGTGAATACGTTCAACTTAGAAAACAGGGGCGTAACTATTTCGGCCTTTGTCCATTTCATGGTGAGAATTCTCCTTCATTCTCTGTTTCATCTGATAAGCAAATTTTTCATTGCTTCGGATGTGGAGAAGGTGGAAATGTATTTTCCTTTCTAATGAAAATGGAAGGACTGGCTTTTACCGAGGCTGTTCAAAAGCTAGGCGAAAGAAATGGAATTGCGGTTGCAGAGTATACATCAGGGCAAGGACAACAAGAAGACATATCTGATGACACTGTCATCATGCAACAAGCTCATGAATTATTGAAAAAGTATTATCATCATTTATTAGTAAATACGGAAGAGGGAAATGAAGCACTTTCATATTTATTAAACCGTGGTATTACGAAAGAGATGATTGAGAAGTTTGAAATTGGTTATGCATCACCTGCCTGGGATGCAGCGACGAAAATTTTACAAAAAAGAGGTTTATCGCTGTCTAGTATGGAACAAGCTGGCCTTCTAATAAGAAGTGAGAAGGATGGTAGTCATTATGATCGCTTCCGTGGAAGAGTTATGTTCCCGATTTATACGTTACAAGGTAAGGTGATAGCGTTTAGTGGAAGGGCGTTAGGAGATGACACTCCGAAATATTTAAATAGCCCTGAAACACCGATTTTTCACAAAAGTAAATTGTTGTATAACTTCCACCAAGCAAGACCGTTTATTAGAAAACGTGGGCAAGTGGTTCTTTTTGAAGGATATGCCGATGTACTAGCTGCGGTAAAAAGTGGTGTGGAAGAAGCTGTTGCGACAATGGGAACAGCTTTAACTGAAGAACAAGCAAAACTTCTGCGACGTAACGTTGAAACTGTTGTTCTTTGCTATGATGGTGATAAAGCAGGGCGAGAAGCGACGATGAAAGCAGGGCAATTATTGCTAAAAGTTGGTTGCCAAGTGAAAGTCACATCCTTGCCAGATAAGCTTGATCCTGATGAATATGTGCAACAATATGGGACTACTGCTTTTGAAAATCTTGTGAAATCAAGTGTGAGTTTTGTTGGTTTTAAAATAAATTATTTGCGTTTAGGGAAAAATTTGCAAGATGAGTCTGGCAAAGAAGAATATGTGAAAAGTGTTTTAAAAGAGTTATCGTTGTTACAAGATGCGATGCAGGCAGAGTCATATTTGAAGTCATTATCGCAAGAATTTTCGTATTCAATGGAAACACTTTTGAATCAATTGCACCAATATCGCAAAGAACAAAAGGTACAGCAAAAACAAATAAAGCAGGTTGCTAAACCGTCTCAAGTCGTTCAAACAAAACCGAAGTTAACAGGTTTTGAAAGAGCGGAAAGAGAAATTATTTACCATATGTTGCAAAGTGCAGAAGTAGCTGTTCGTATGGAATCCCATATAGAAGATTTTCATACAGAAGAACATAAAGGGATTTTATATGAACTATACGCATATTATGAAAAGGGAAATGAACCTTCAGTCGGAACATTTTTAAGTTGGCTCTCTGATGAAAAGTTGAAAAATATTATCACTGATATTTCGACGGATGAATTTATTAATCCAGAATACACAGAAGAAGTGTTGCAAGGCCATTTGGAGACGCTTAGACGGCATCAGGAAAAACTTGAAAAGATGGAGATCATCTTTAAAGTGAAACAAATGGAAAAAACAGATCCTGTAGAGGCTGCTAAATATTATGTAGCATATTTACAAAATCAAAAAGCGAGAAAATAGCTTTTTTGATAAAGTTTTAGTATAATGAATGTTTGTATCTCGCGTAAGGAGGGGAACAGATGGCTGACAAACCAGCTCGTTCTAAACAAATTGAAACTGAAATGACCCTTGAGCAAGTGAAAGAACAACTCACTGAGCTCGGAAAAAAACGTGGCGTTCTTACATATGAAGAGATTGCAGAACGCATGAATGGATTTGAAATTGAATCCGATCAAATGGATGAATACTATGAATATTTAGGTGAACAAGGCATTGATTTAGTTGGTGATAATGACAACGAAGAAGGCCCTAATAATCGCCAAATTACAAAAACAGAAGAAGAGTTTGACCTCAATGATTTAAGTGTACCACCTGGGGTTAAAATCAACGATCCTGTTCGTATGTATTTAAAAGAAATTGGTCGTGTAGACTTACTATCTGCAGAAGAAGAAATTCGACTTGCAACGCGTATTGAAGAAGGCGATGAAGAAGCGAAACGTCGTCTTGCAGAAGCAAACTTACGTCTTGTAGTAAGTATTGCAAAGCGCTATGTAGGCCGTGGTATGCTTTTCTTAGACTTAATTCAAGAAGGTAATATGGGTCTAATTAAAGCTGTTGAAAAGTTCGATTATCGTAAAGGTTTCAAATTTAGTACGTATGCAACTTGGTGGATTCGCCAAGCTATTACACGTGCCATTGCAGACCAAGCACGAACAATTCGTATTCCAGTTCATATGGTTGAAACGATTAATAAGTTAATTCGTGTACAACGTCAATTATTACAAGATTTAGGTCGTGAACCGTCTCCTGAAGAGATTGGTGAAGAAATGGATCTTGCTCCAGAAAAAGTACGTGAAATCTTAAAAATTGCACAGGAGCCAGTTTCTCTTGAAACACCAATTGGTGAAGAAGATGACTCCCATTTAGGTGACTTTATTGAAGACCAAGAAGCAACATCGCCTGCGGACCATGCGGCCTATGAATTGCTAAAAGAACAATTAGAAGATGTGTTAGATACGCTAACAGATCGTGAAGAAAATGTTCTACGTCTTCGTTTCGGTTTAGATGATGGACGAACTCGTACGCTTGAAGAAGTTGGGAAAGTATTCGGCGTAACGAGAGAGCGTATTCGTCAAATTGAAGCAAAAGCACTTCGCAAATTAAGACATCCAAGCCGTAGTAAGCGTCTTAAGGATTTCTTAGAATAGGTTATTTTTTAAGTTTACTTCACCTTTGTGAAGTAAACTTTTTTATTTTGTTAATTTTTGTTAAAATTTAGCTATCGGCAACGATTACAATTTCTTGTAATTTATTTTACAGAATTGTCTTTTGATTTGCAAA
>NZ_JBNLYE010000375.1:0-3739 GCF_050172095.1 Bacillus sp. GMs2/2 | reverse complement strand
AAAAATGCATATAAAAACTCTATTTATTGATGCTATAATAGGTTTACTCGATGATTGTTATATTTTTTTATGGTTTTTAAGCAATAAATACCTTCTTAACACCAAGTGTACAAGAAAAGAAGACATCTTAAGTGATGTCTTCTTTTCTTATATAATAACAACACAATAAAATTAAGATGGTTCAAGTGGGAGGAAGGCACCTTTGGGTATCTTTTCTTTGTCGAATTTGCCTAATAGGTGTAGCACCACATTGCTATCAAGTTAAAAAATTTTTTCACCCAAAACAAAAAAACGAGCTGAATTCACATAAATAACTATGGAAGAAAACAAAAACTTAGGATTAAAGAACTTGTGATGTATGACTATATTGGCTGTTTTTATTCAGAAGGATATATTAATCCTGAGTATACATTTGTATTTAATCATGAGGATATCGAAGAAATTATATTTGTAGGTTTTATAGATGAGGAAGAAGAGGCATTTGTAGGATTGCTTAATTGAATAGAATCTAGAAACAGGTAATTTTCAAATTTCGATAAAACTAGCAATCTCCACGCCGAACTTGGACAAATCCTAAGCGGGGGAAAAACGGACGCGAAAATGATGAAGAGATTACTATTTTTAAATCAGTTGGTTTGGCTGTAGTAGATATTATCGTTGCGAATTATTTGTATGAGAAAGTAGTGGAGCGCGGGATGGGATTGAGTTTTGAGGGACTGCCTTTTGGTGGTCTTTTTTACATAAAATCTTGTAAAGTAAGAAAAAGTAGGATATTTAATGATTAGAATTGAATATTTATATTCTAATATTCAATAGAAAGATAAAAAGTTTAAAAGTTCAGAATAATAGATTATAATATGTTTAGTAAAATTAACCAATATATATTTTGCTCATTATGTATTAAAGGGGAAATGAAAATGGCTGGACAAATTCGTATGTCACCAGAGGAGCTTAAATCGAAAGCGGCTCGATATGGACAAGGTGCAAATCAAATTGAGGACATTTTAAGTCAACTACAAAACTTACAAAATGAATTAAGAGGAGAATGGGAAGGACGTGCTTTTGAAGGTTTTGACCAACAGTTCAATCAATTAAAGCCAAAGGTACAAAACTTTGCACAGCTATTACAAGAAATTAATATGCAGCTTAATAAAACTGCAGAGGCTGTTGCTTCTCATGATGAAGAATTATCACGTAATTTCGGTTTGAATTAAAAACGCTTTATTCTATATAACAAGCATTTCAAATGAGCCATACAGCTTATATTGTATGGCTCATTTGATTGCATGCCTAGCGAGCGATTGATAGGGATATATATTTAATGAGATTTCTTTGATGCGTTTGGAAAACTTATAGAAAGGGTTTGAAAGAATGGGACAATTTCAAAGTAATTTACAAACAGCAACGCAAATTGCTACGAAAATGGGATCAGCCTCTGATAGGATTCAAAGTGCAACCAGTCGTTCTATAACAAAGGCGGCGCGTACAACGTTGTCTGTTAATTTCAAATCACAAGAAGCGAATCAGCAAGTTTTAGACTTGACGAAACAATTTTCCGCTGCCTTCCAGCAAGCGGTTGATAATATTCATTCGGTAGCTAAAGAATTTGAGAGAATGGATAACGAACTTCACAATACTTTTCGCTGATGTGACAACCTACGTAAAGTAAAATAGTAGGAGGAAAAAGATGGGTCGAGATATTGAAAATAAAATTAAAGAGTTAAATCTAAAGTTACGAAATGTATTTGAAGAACAGGACCGAAATCAATTCGCGATTCAAGCTCAGGAACAAGCGGAAGCAGATTTTTATGAATGTAGGAGTCGAAATCGTCGTTTGTTTGAACGAATTTTAGGAACTTGGCATGGTGATAGAGAAATGTCCCAGTTTTTTATGAATACGTATCAAGATGCACAACATATTGAACGAAAAGTAACATTTGAATTGGAAAACAAAAAAGAAACATTGTTTAAAGAGAAACGAGATCTTAGTAATTTAGAAAACGCCCTTTCATATCAGCAACAACAATTAGTAAAGGAGGCTAATTCATGAGTTTAAATATGTATTTGGGAGAAGTACAGAACCAAACTCAAAGTATGAATGCTGTATGTACGGCCACCATTCAAGGTATGGAACAAGCGATTCAGTCGATTGATGCTTTTGCAATTGATACTGTGTTACAAGGGCAAACGTATAGCAGTGCAAAATCATTTTTTGTACAAACTTTTCGTCCTCTAGCACAAGGAATTATTTACTTATGTGAAGAACTAATCCGTCAGAATAATGCCTTTCCAAGTCAATTTCAATCACAGGTAGCTTCAACTGATGTTATTGAACAAGAAGTGTTAGAACAAATTCGAGAAATTGACCGAATGAAAACAAGTATGGAAGCTGTCAATCAAGCTATGCCAATTCCGGGTATGGATGCTATGGTAAATCTTTTTATTGTTATGAGGAAAAAACTGCAAGAAAAGCTGGATCATTTGTATCAATTCAATCAGACCTCTAGTAATAATTATAGTACAGCAATTCAATTAGCAGCGAGTATTGCTGCAGGTCTTGCGGAAGTCCAAAGTGGAAAAGGTTTTAATGCTTTAACAGGGATATTTAGTGTGAAAGAATTAAATATGGAATGGACGGTGGCTATTCAAAAAAAATCAGAAGATAAAGTTCATGCTGTTCAAATTGAAAAAGAAGCTGTTAAAAATGATTGGTTTTTGATGGATTCAAAAGAGGTAAAGGAAAAAGCTGAGGAAACAGCTAATGGAGTAGCAACAGTTACTGGAGTAGTTGTAAAAGGAATTGGTAGTATAATAAATGGTAAAAAGTATGAAAAATCATTTACTGAGGAAAAGGGATATGGTGGTATATTTATTAAAGGTCTTACACTTGAAGCAGAGCCATTTGTAAGTTCTCGTACTTATGATAGATTTGATGTAAAAGATAAAGAAAAGAGAGAACAAACCTATGGACCTATGGTTGGTTTTACAGTAGCCCAAGCTGGAATAGAACAAGAGAATATTAAAGGATTTGGAATAGGAGCTGAAGCTAAAGTAGCGCTTGCTACTGCAGAGTTAGGTGCTCATGTGGAAAATGGAAACTTACATATAGGAGCTGAAGCTACTCTAGTAAAATATGAGAGTGCTATAAAAATTCCTATTCCATTTATGGATAAAAAGTTACAAATTGGGGGATCAGCATCGCTTGGAACACTCGGGGGATCTTTTGAAGCTGGAAAAAGCGGATTCAAATTCCATGCACCATTTGGTCCTGGTGTAGGTTTATGGGGATTTGGTTTAGAAGTTAGTGTTAAGGAATAAAGGAGATAATTAGTATGAATAAAAAAGTGAAAAATTTTAAATATCTTATGATTATATTAGCTTGTATTGCAATTTTTGGTACAATTTTACCTAATGCATTGGATCCAAATGAAACATTAGCAGGTAACATTTCGGTTGCAGTTTTTGGTACAATTGGTACTTGTTTGTTGTTTTCTATTACTTATTTCATTATAAAAAAGGCTATTTTAAGAAGGGGAAACTAAGATGGTACAAAATTTAGAGTTAGAATTACTTCCAATAGGTTCTGTTGTAATGTTTAAAGATTGGGAACATCCATTAATGGTTTATGGAAGAAAACAGATGGATTCTGAAACAAAAAGAACATGGGATTATGTATGTTGTTATTTTCCTCATGGTAATATTTCTTCGGAGTATAATTTCTTTTCGAATCATGAAGATA
>NZ_JBNLYE010000374.1:0-3724 GCF_050172095.1 Bacillus sp. GMs2/2 | reverse complement strand
CCATTGAATTAGCAATAACCTCTTTGAAAATAACTTAACCAAAATTAGTTAAAAAATGTATCGTACAAAAAATGAGCTCATTTCTCAAAATAACTAGCTGTAGAGAAAGGAAAATTTCATTTTGGGTCTACTTCAAAATTTTAGCTTGATGGGCATGTGGTACTCCCCCTATTAACCTTGGCAGAACAATATTTATAACAAGAATGGGTAGTAAGTATTTTTAGGTATATAGCGATATGATGATACCCCAGAACAAAACAACTTAACATGGTAAAATTATATTTGGATAGGAGTCCAATACATATTATTAAAATTAAAATTGTTCAGGCCGGAGGAAGGCGCCCTTGGGGTCTTTTCTTTTTTTCAAAAGCACCTGCTCAATTAATCCCTAAAAACTTAAGGTAAAGTGAACCTGTTAAAATACATGGAATGAACCCTAGTTTTGCCCTCTTATCTAAAGGAGGAACTATTATTATGGGATATGGTGGTACTTGCGGTGAAGGCTGCGGTTTTGCTTTATTAGTTGTATTATTTATTCTATTAATCATTATCGGATGCAGTTGCTTCTGTTAAAAAACTATTAGAAAAGACATCTTAGGGTATCTTTTCTTTTTTCTTAAAAGGGGCTTTCCAGCGCTTCGAAAAAAAGCACACTAAGGGTATGCAAGATTTTATACAGTTTTTCGGCTAATCCAGTAACAAACGAGAACCTTAAAAGCGCGCCAGGATAGAAATGTATAAAAAAATGAATAGAGTAAAAAGGCTGATTCCTTGTGATAGTAGTGATTTACTTTTACACTTGCTACCGATACTGATGCCTTATGTTGACTAGTTGTGAATACATTATACATATGTTTTTAAGAGTAAAATAATAAATATGAAATTTCACCCTTAAATGGTAAGATTATTAAGAATGATCAATTTATAAGTAAAGATAAAGGGTCAAAAAGGAATGGTTGAATATTACATTGAACTATGTACAAGAATGTATGAAATAAATAAGTCAATTGTAAAAGGAAAGGAACTAGATTTTTTCCTTTCTTTTGTAAAAGATAAAAAGATGAAAGTGCTCGAACCAATGTGTGGAAATGAGCGAATGCTTAGTCCATTTATGTAAGAAGGAGTCTTCTTGCTAAAATGATAAAATCTCTCCGTAAACGTCCAATAGCCTTAAAATATACCAAAATTGAGAAATATGAAAAAGACACTCTTATAAGTGCCCTTCTTAGCAACTAAGTCCGCTGCAGCTACTACCATAACCCATATGAATTCCTCCTGTAAAAGGATATTTTAAGTTCATATTAAATTATTAAAATAAACCACACCAAAGTTTTCATTAAATCTTTTACACCAAACAGAAACCGAACCATATTCATTTACATCTATCCCTTCAGGAATTTCGTAGTTTTGGTCTCCTTTATTTCCCTTTAATTTTCCTAATTCAATATACCGATAGTTTTTCACGTCTTCATTATTTTTCAAACGATTTGTAGGAACTAATACAACTCGTACATCTGGCCCATTAGATGTTGCAAAATTAGAAAGTCGTAAAACACGTTTTCCATCTGCTAATTGGTGAATTTTTGCCGTTCCGGTTGTTTCATGGACACCGTTTTGAAACTGACCTTCCCTTATTACTCGATCACTTTGCTGCTTTATTTCAGTTGATTGTATCTCTGCTTGTGGCAATGATTCATTTACGTGCTTATCAATAAATAATTTCTCTGGTCGGAACAATGACCATAAAATCCCCAATACAATTATCAAACCACCTATAAGCCATACATATTTTCTTTTCATAAAGTAAAAAACCTCCTGTAACATACTGTGTAGTAGTATGTTAACAAGAAGGTCTTTCATTTTTCTAACATAAATGTTACAAAAGTCTTTCAGCCATCTTATTTTTTTACTGATGTGATGGGAAGAGTGAACCAAAATTCACTTCCCTGCTTACCATCTGCGCGATTCCTTACACCAATTTCCCCTTTGTGCATTTCAATTAATGATTTTGCAATAGCTAATCCAAGTCCGGAACCTCCAGATTGTGAACTTCTTGATCGATCTGTTCTAAAAAAGCGTTCAAATACACGTAATTGATCATTTGGAGAAATTCCTATTCCTTCATCCCGCAAAGTGAATTGGACCTTTTGAGTTAGTTTATTTTCCACTACAGTCAACTCGATTGTTCCAGAGATAGGAGAATATCGAATTGCATTATGTAATAAATTACCTATGACCCTTTCTATTTTACAAGGCATAATCAAAAGTTGAGGTAATGTATCAGGGACCTCCAATTGCACATGGATTTGTTTGTCCTCTAATAAGACAGAATGTGACTCTAATACATCTAATAGAACTTTATCTAAATGTGTGAAACTTGGGTGAAAATCTACTTGCTCAAACTCTAACTTTGAAAGATCAAATAAGTCGTTAATTAATCCATTTAATCTTTCTATTTCTTTTAAAACCGTTGCTAAGTATTGCTTTTTCATTTCAGGATCTTCAATCAGGTTATCTTGTAATGCTTCTATCATCATTTGCATACTAGCCATAGGTGTTCGTAAGTCATGTGAGATATTGGTAATTAGCTCCTTACGAGAGTTTTCCTGTTCCTCTAACTTAGTAAACCCTTCTTCTAATTTTTTTGCCATCTGTTGAAAGGCTGTTGCTAATTCTTTAAACTCACGTGGTTCTTGCCCAATTATATACATTGTTTCAAAGTGTCTATCACTAAATTGTTTCGTCAATTTTATTAAATTTTGTATAGATCTCATGATAGGACGTGTCATTAACCAATAAATAAACGTTGAAATAATGAATGCCACAAATGCAATTACTGTTAATAACCGCGTTTGTTCCTGTTCAAGTAACATTTTGGTCTCACTATACCATATAGCAATTACCATAATACTGGTACTTAATAGATTCATGAGTAACAATTGAATACGTAATCTCATGTTTCATTTCCTCCATTTGGCTCAAAGCGATATCCTATACCCCAGACCGTATGAATCCAACGATTCTTTATCGTATGCTTCTCGAGCTTTTCACGTAAACGACTCACTAATACGGTAACTGTGTTTGATGCCCCTTCATGTCCAAAATCCCAAATTAATTCAAGAAGCTGCGAGCGAGAAAATACTTGTTTTGGATGCTTTGCCATGAGATAAAGTACTTCAAACTCTTTCACCGTTAACTCCACTTCCTTATCACAAACAAGTACATATCTTGTCTTTGGGTATATTTTTAAATCTGGAAACTCTATCACTTCCAACAGGGATTCTTTCGCTTGTATTGGCACATGACTTCCTCTTCTTAGTATAATTTGAACCCTTAATACTAATTCACGAGGGGAAAATGGCTTTGTTAAATAATCATCTGCCCCCATTGTTAAGCCTAAAATCCGATCCCTTTCCTCTCCCTTAGCAGTTAACATAATAATAGGGACATTTGACTGTTGACGAATTTCCTCACATAATTCCCATCCATCTTTTTTTGGCATCATCAAATCTAATATAATTAAATCTGGTTGATGTGTAAGAAATAAATCCCAACCTTCTTTACCATTTACAGCTGTATAAACTTCATATTCTTCTCTTTCTAAATATCGTTTGCATACTTCTCGAATATTTTCTTCATCTTCTACGATTAAAATTCTTTTCTTCATATACTATCCTCACTTCTTTTTCACCAATAACACAAAATTTTTTTCTATTATTCAATA
>NZ_JBNLYE010000373.1:0-3758 GCF_050172095.1 Bacillus sp. GMs2/2 | reverse complement strand
AGACTGACTCTTTTTATTAACAAATGGCATAACATAAAATTAGCCGTTTACCAATTGTTATTTCTTCAAATTTAAATCCATTATTAAGATGTTCTTATTAGAACATCTTTTCTTTTGGTAACAAACAAGCTATAATCTATTCAATAAATTGAATTATCACTCTTTACGTATACAATGAGGAGGAATTCCTTTGGTAATCTATAAAGATGAACAACGCGGGACTTATTATTTTGTCACAAGGGTTCGACAATTAGACGGTACTTTAAAACAAGTAAAACGTCGTGGATTTAAAACAAAAAAAGAAGCTCGTGAAGCCGAAGCTAAAATGTTAGTTGAAAAAGTAACAACTTCTAGTCTTACTTTTTCACAAGTTGCAGATAGCTATTTTGATTGGTACTCACAAAGGAGAAAACAATCTTCTATAGTGACGATTAGAAACGTCATCTACAATCATCTAATAACCGAGTTTGGGAAATTAAAAATCGAGCAGATTACCCCCAAACATATTATGAATTATCAAAATAAGATTATTAATCAGTATTCAGCCAAACATTTAAAGAAGATCCACGCAGTCCTTTCTGCTATATTTAATTTTTCAATTAAATTCCATGGTTTAACCACTAATCCCGCAAGAATTACGGGGAATTTTGAGAAAGAATCAAATAAACGAATGAACTTTTGGGAATTTGAAGAATTTAAGCAATTTATTGCAGTTGTGGACGAGCTATTATACAAAGCATTTTTTTCAACACTTTATTATAGTGGAGCAAGAAAAGGAGAACTACTTGCTTTGACTTGGTCGGATATTAATTTTGAAGAAAAAACAATTGATATTAATAAAACAGAATTTGAAAGAAAAGTAACAAAACCAAAAACTAAAGCTTCTAACAGAATAATCATGTTACCAACGCATTGTATCGATTTATTAAAAGAGTTACATTGTGAAAAATCCAAAGAATTTCCTGTCAAAAATGATTATGTTGTATTTGGAGAATTTCGTAGCAGTATTGCCGTTTCCACTCTTAGTAGGAACTACCAAAAGTATTTGAAAATGTCTGACGTTAAAAAGATTTTAATCCACGAATTTAGGCATTCCCATGCATCTTATTTAATAAATAAAGGCGTCAGTCCACTTGTAGTAGCCCAACGCCTAGGTCATTCAAATGTGTCAACTACTTTAAATACTTATAGTCATTTGTATCCTTCTAAACAGGCGGAAGTGGTTGCATTTATGGAGAACGATTTGGTATAATTGTTTCCAAAATGTTACCACGACCTCCTTAAACACTGATATTACTCATTTAAAAAAGAAGTTAACCTTCTGGTTCAGTTTGGTTTTGCGCGTTCTCTTGCGTTACAACACTTGTTTTACTCGCATTTCCCTCATCATATTTGACATTTTTAACTGCAAAATAAATAAGAAAATGTCCAGCACCTAAAATACATAATAAGTAAGGTAAACTTTTTTCAGGTGGAAAGAATAGTACAGCACATAAAAAACTTAAAATGGAACAGATTCTTCCGGCGTTTAACCATAACTCCCGAACAACGACATATTCCACACGCCATTCTCTCGCATTTTTCGCTCTACCAATTACGTCATATGTCATTGATCCGTACGGAACAAGTAAAATAGGATATGCAATCGCAATACATGCCGCATAAATAAGTAATTTCGTGTATGTAACATTGAAAATAACTAAAAAGACGACAGCATATAAAATAATGCCCCCAAGTAAAATTGCTTTTTTTCGCCACTCCTTCTTTAACATACGAGCAACTAAGTAATAACATACAAAGGATACAGCAGAGTTCACTAAACTGTATTTCCCTAATGCGAACTCACTATTAGTTGCTAAATAAACATATACTGAAATGACAAAAATAAACGTCCCTTCTCTCAATCCTTGGAAAAAATGAGCTCGTGTAATCTTTCCCCAATTTTTATCAATCCGTCGTTCTTTCAATACTTGCACGATTTCATAACGCCCTTCACATTCTCTTTTAGATAAAAAGAAGCTTAAGACGACAGCAATTGCAAATAGAACTAATGAAAGAAAGAATATAACAGTATAGCCACTCCATTTCTCCATACGTGAAATTGTGTATCCTGCTGCTATTGGTCCAATCATCCCAGAGAAGGATGTAAGAAGTCCAAGAAACCCATTAAAGAAATCTCTTGTTTCTGGTTCTGTAATTTCAAATGTCAATAAGTTAAAAGCCAACCAGTAAAAACCGTATCCTACTCCTAAAAGAGCCCCCATTAATAGAATATACTGAGAAGCACTTTTCCCTGCTACTAAGACAACGATAAAAAAAATTGCGAGCGTTCCTACCCCTATTCGTAATAAAATCGAGCGATCGATACGTTTCGCTAATTTCCCCCCTACAAGAAATGTGAGAGGCTGTAATACCACGCTGGCTAAATTATACAAGCCAAGATTCACATAATTTTGTGTTTGTTTCCATAAATAAATATTTACAAACGTATTCGATAAAGAAATTGCGAGCGTGTATAAACCTCCTATAAGGAGCAATAACACTAAATCCCGATTCACTTCAACGTCACCAATTATATGTTTCCATTTCATACACAACTCTCCTTTACTTCATGTTCTAGTCTTCCAAAGACAAGCCCAATTATGTAAAAGGAAAGCATAGAAAAAAGCTAGGGGCTCTCCCCTAGCTTTTTCTATATTTGTTACAATTATTTTGCTTCTTGGTAACGTTTTTCAGCAGCGTTCCAATCTACAACGTTCCAGAATGCACCGATGTAGTCTGGACGACGGTTTTGGTAGTTTAAGTAGTAAGCATGCTCCCAAACATCTAAACCGATAACTGGCGTTTTACCTTCAGTTAAAGGAGAATCTTGGTTTGGAGTGCTTGTTACTTCTAACTCACCATTGTTTACTACTAACCAAGCCCAACCAGAACCGAAGCGAGTTGCGCCAGCTTTTGCGAATTCTTCTTTGAATGCATCGAAGCTACCGAATTTTGCTTCAATTGCAGTTGCAAGTTCACCTACAGGTTGTCCTCCGCCGTTTGGAGATAGGATTGTCCAGAAGAATGTATGGTTAGCATGTCCGCCACCATTGTTACGTACTGCTGTACGGATTGCTTCTGGTACTTCGTTTAAGTTTGCAACTAATTCTTCTACGCTTTTGTCAGCTAATTCTGCATGACCTTCTAAAGCAGCGTTTAAGTTTGTAATGTACGTGTTGTGATGTTTTGTATGATGGATGTTCATTGTTTCTTTGTCAAAGTGAGGCTCTAAAGCATCATACGCATAAGGTAAATTTGGTAATTCGTGTTTTGCCATTGTTATATTCCTCCCAGTTTATGTATTGCCACTTAAGTGACATACAACTTCATTCTACCCTAATTGCCATAGGGTGCAAACAAATAAATCACATTGTCTTGCTATCATTAAAGTAGCAAAATTCCCACTTCTTTTCAATTAAAATGCTCATATATTCCGTAAAAAAAGCTTCCTTCTACAAGGAAGCTTCCTGCTAACATAATAAACATGTGAAATGGATATGGACCCTGTAGGACTCGAACCTACGACCGGACGGTTATGAGCCGTCTGCTCTAACCAGCTGAGCTAAGGGTCCACAATTATGTATGTAACAACATATCAAATAAAGGAATTCCTATCGGATATGCTCTTTAAGAAATGTAAGATAAATTTACCATATAGAAAAGAAAAGTGTCAATTGTATTTTTCTTATTTAAAAGAAGAAAGTTAATAAAAGAAA
>NZ_JBNLYE010000372.1:0-3760 GCF_050172095.1 Bacillus sp. GMs2/2 | reverse complement strand
TTCCGATCTATTTATTGGATCATGATGATTTTGGTATCATCTATAAGGAAAAAGATAATTTTTATAACGTTGTTGTATATTATAACGGTGAATTCGTTGAAGTAAATGTAAAACGTATTACTTTAGAAGTAGCAGCGAAGGAGTTATATCCAGAAGGATACGATTTAAATACACTATTTGTTGATTATAAAGAAAGAAAAATGCAACACGACATTGAGCGCGGATCGAAAAAAGCACTGCGTAAAATTCAAAAAGAAATAAGAAAGAATAGAGGATAAGTTAAAATGGTAACGATTAGACAAGAACAAAAAAATGATTATAGAAAAACAGAAGAAGTCGTAAAAGAAGCATTTTTAAAGGAAGAATTTAGTGATAAAACAGAACATGAACTTGTAAAACGTATTAGAGAATGTGACGCGTTTGTTCCAGAGTTATCAATTGTTGCGGTAGATGAAGATATAGTTGGTCACATTATGTTATCGAAAATTACAATAGAACAATGTGGAACTTCTGTAGAATCGTTAGCACTTGCACCAGTTTCAGTTGCTAGGGGCCATCAGAAGAAAGGAATTGGTGGAAAACTGATTACGGCTGCTTTAGAAAAAGCGAAAGAACTTGGATACGGATCAGTTGTAGTATTAGGACATCCAGAGTACTACCCGAAATTTGGTTTTAAGAAAGCAAGTGAGTGGAATATAAAAGCACCGTTTGAAGTGCCTGAAGAGGTATTTATGATAAAGGAATTAACAGAAAATGCTCTTCTAGGTGTAGAAGGAATTGTACAATATTCGAGTGCTTTTGCTGAGTAGGAGTACCGGTTAAGAAATGTAATCATAAAAGGTGCTATCTTTTTGTATGGATATACAGAAAGATAGCTTTTTTTATTAAGCGGATCTACTGACGTATATTTTGCTCAATGAATAATTGAGGTGGTAAAATTGATATAGAAACGTAAAGGGAGAGAATGAAATGAATAAGCGAGAAACAGATAGCAATGAGAATGTAGTGACGTTATATGTTACAAGACACGGTAAAACAATATTAAATACGAATCATCGCGCGCAAGGTTGGGCAGATTCTCCTTTAGTAGAAAAAGGTGTTGAAGTTGCCACAAATTTAGGAACAGGATTAAAAGATATTCATTTTATGAATGCATATAGTAGTGATAGCGGCCGCGCAATTGAAACTGCTAATTTAGTATTAAAATATAGTGAGCAATCAAAATTAAAACTTGAGCAAAGAAAAGATTTGCGAGAATTAAATTTCGGTATTTTTGAAGGTGAAAAACTTGAGAATATGTGGGATGTGGTTGGAAAAGCTGCAGGCGTTGCATCACCAGAAGAACTTATGAAGTTTTCTATTCAAGAAGTGATTAATCTTATTAGAGTAGCAGATCCTACAAAACAGGCGGAAGATTGGGACTTATTTTCTACTCGTATAAAAACAGAGATAGATAAAATTAGTGAAGAAGCTGCTGGAAATGGTGGCGGTAACGTTTTAGTTGTCGTTCATGGGCTTTTGATTACTACCTTAATAGAAATGTTAGACAGTAGCAAAACAAAACTTGGAGTGGAAAATGCTAGTGTGACGAAAATTGTATATCAAGATGGAACATACACAGTCGAGTCTGTTGGAGATATGAGTTATGTTGCAAAAGGGAAAGAAAGTGTTGGAATATAATTAAATCTCCAATAGATATAAGAAAAGGAAGGTAGAGAAATCTAGCTTCCTTTTCTTATTGGAACGATTATGGAATCAATAAAATCTTCCCAGTACTTTTTCTGCTCTCTAATAATTCATGGGCAAGAGCACCATCTTGTAAAGAGAATGTAGTAGGACTCGCGATGTTTACTTTTCCGCTAGTGATCCAATCAAATAATTGAGTAGAGCGCTGTTTACGTTCTTCAAAAGTAGTAAGCACGTTCCAAAGGTCTCCGCCAGTTAAAGTTTTTGAAGTATCCATAAGCATACGCGGATCAACTGGAGCAGGATTACCACCAGCCATTCCGTAAAATACGACAGTACCGCCAATTTTAGTAGCGTTAAAACTTTCCTCTAATGTAGAACCTACTGATTCATATACAATATTTACTCCAGTTCCATTAGTCATTTCAAGTACTTTCGTATGCCATTCTTCGGTATATAAAAATACGTGATCGGCACCAGCTAATGTAGCTATCTTTGCTTTCTCTTTTGATGACGTTAAACCAATTACTTTTCCGCCATATAGTTTAATCATTTGAACGAGAAGTTGACCGACGCCACCAGCTGCAGCGTGTACTAAAGCTATATCACCTTGTTTTAGTTGATAGCTATCTTGCGTTAAATAATGTGCAGTTAATCCTTGTAATAAGACAGAAGCGGCTGTTTCAAAAGAAATAGAATCCGGAAGTAGGATGGCTTTTTCTGATGGAACGGCAACTAGTTCTGCATTTGCAAATGGGACGTCCGCAAATGCAATACGGTCTCCTAGGTTGATAGTAGTAACGTCAGCTCCTACTTTTTCAACAATTCCAGCTCCTTCATAACCTAATACATAAGGCGGATTGCCAGCAAGATGATAATCGCCGCGGCGTCTATAAATATCAGCGAAGTTTAATCCGATTGCTTTCGTGCGGACAAGAATTTCATTTGGACTTATGATTGGATCGTGTATTTCTTTATAGTGTAGAACATTAGCGTCTCCGAATGTTTCGAAACAAAGTGCTTTCATATGGAATACCTCCATTTATATTGTTTATAGATGTTCTTTATCATACAATACAAATATCAATAGACAAAGAGGATTATTTCGATGGAATCAATCGGAAATATCGATTGGAAAGAGGGAGGATAGATGGAAATAAAACAGTTAATTACATTTAAAGTAGCGGCACATACTTTGAACTTTACACAAACTGCGAAGAAATTAAACTTTGCTCAATCGAGCGTTACAGCGCAAATTAAAACGTTAGAAGCTGAGCTTGGTACACCGTTATTTGAAAGATTAGGAAAACGTCTTTTCTTAACTGAAGCAGGTAGGAAGTTTCAACTATATGCCGACAAGATGATTGCACTCAGTAACGAAGCGAAAATGGCTGTGAAAGATGATGAAGAAATAGCAGGTACGTTAATAATTGGTGCACAAGAAAGTCAATGTACATACAGACTGCCTTCTATATTAAAGAAGTTTAAAGCACAATCTCCTCAAATAAAACTTATATTTAAACCAGCACACTCCAATAAAGATGCGAAGGAACAATTGATGGAGGGGAAAGTAGATCTTGCATTTATTTTGGACGAATGTAAAACAGAAGATGTTTTACATGTGGAACCACTTATGAAAGAAGAATTAAAAGTAGTAGCTGCTCCTACGCATCGTTTACTTGAACAACCTTCAGTTTCTATAAAAGATTTAGAGAGTGAACCACTTTTACTAACAGAATTAGGTTGCTCGTATCGGACTTTATTTGAAGAGCTATTTCGCGGGGAAGATGTATATCCAGCAAATAAAATTGAATTTGTTAGTGTTGAAGCAATTAAACAATGTGTTATTGCAGATTTAGGTATAGCCGTTTTACCAGCGATAGTAGTAGAAAAAGATATACGGGAAGGGACATTAAAGGAGTTGATGTTAAACGAAACAATCTCTCCGATTTATACGCAAATCGCTTGGCATAAAGACAAATGGATGACAGTGCCACTGCGACAATTTATTGATGTAACGAGGGAGTTTTTTACAACAGATTAAGTGGAGAAATATTTATTTTATATAAAAGAA
>NZ_JBNLYE010000371.1:0-3777 GCF_050172095.1 Bacillus sp. GMs2/2 | reverse complement strand
CTAATAACTTAGATTCAACTACAGCTAAAAATAATAAATTATGGGGGTGCTTATATGAACATGAATGTAGCATCTATTAAAGAAAAAAAGATTGTTAAATACAAAAGTTGTTTTGATGTGATTGGGCCCATAATGATAGGCCCTTCAAGTTCACATACTGCAGGTGCTTTGGCTATTGGAACAGTTGCTAATAAATTATTTCAAGGTCTTCCCAAAAAAGTTGTGGTAAAGTATTATGAATCATTTGCTGAAACCCATAAAGGTCACGGAACTGATTTTGCAATTATTGCTGGTATATTAGGCTTAGCTGCTGATGACAGCAAAGTGCCAGATGCTATTAAAATAGCAGAGTCTAAGGGAATTGACATTACCTTTATTGAACAATTGGGTAATAGTCCTGCTGGTCATCCAAATACGGCAGATGTATATGCAGAGGATGAAAGTCGAAGTATTAGAGTAATGGGTATTTCGGTCGGTGGTGGGTTGATTGAAGTCAAAAATGTTGAAATTGATGGATTTAGCTTAAATCTGCAGGGGCCATTGCCAGTTGTTATTGCGATTTCAGAAAGAGCTGACTTTGAATTTGTTTTACGCAGGATCTTTAAACAATATGATGTGGAAATTAACAACTTTCATAGTTTGGAAGATAAAACAAAATATTTATATGCATTCGCTTTGGATTCGATATTGCCAGGTAATGCTCAGAAGAAATTAGGAGATTTAAGCAATATAGCTAATCTTATTATTCTTTAGTCACATTAAGGAGTGAAAAATATGTATATGGCCATAAAAGAAATTGTGGATGCAGCTAATAAAAGCCAAAAGCAAATTTATGAATTAGCAATCGAACAGGAAATCAAACAAACTAAAACTTCTTATGAAGAAGTATGGAGTAAAATGGAACGAAATTTAGCGACTATGCAACATGCAATAAATAAAAGTATCGAGGGCGACGGTGTATTTTCTCCAACAGGTTTGACCGGAGGGGATGCTGTAAAAATTAAAAACTATCGAGAAAATAGGAAAACTCTTTCTGGAGATTTGATGGTGTTAGGGATTCAAAGTGCTATCGGTGTTAATGAAGTAAATGCTGCATTAGGAGCTATTTGTGCAACTCCAACAGCAGGTGCGAGTGGGACGATTCCGGGAGTCCTATTTAGTATTAAAGATACGTTGCAGTTAAGTCATGAAGATATGATTCATTTTCTATTCACTTCAGCGTTATTTGGAACGATAGTCGCAAACAACGCTTGTATTTCAGGAGCGTATGGAGGATGTCAAGCTGAAGTAGGAAGTGCCTCAGCGATGGCGGCTGCAGCTGCGGTAGAAGCTGCGGGTGGAACGCCACAGCAATCTTCTGAAGCTTTTTCGATTGCATTACAAAATTTACTCGGTTTAGTTTGTGATCCGGTCGCTGGTTTGGTAGAAATTCCTTGTGTAAAGAGAAACGCCATTGGAACGGCAAATGCTTTAGCAGCAGCGGACATCGCATTAGCTGGCGTAAACAATCTCATCAATGCTGACGAAGTGATTGAAGCCATGTATAGAGTTGGAAGACAGATGCCTCGCGAATTAAGAGAGACAGGTTTAGGTGGTATTGCAGCTACACCTACAGGAATTGCCATTAAAAATAAAATCTTTGGGGAGAAACAATCAAATCAATAAGTTATCGAATATATTGTGAAGTTTTTAACAATCTTTACTCTATTGTTCGCCTAAGGATGTCTGTATATTGGGGGAGTTATCAATAAAATATACTACTATATAATTAAAATATTTTATAAGTGGTAACAAACCCTTCAGGTTGATGCTTCGCTAATTTTTTGATTTTTATTAACCTAGAAGGGGGATATTCGTTGTGGGGCACTATATAAGCTATTCATTTTTCAAGAACGGTCTATATTCCTATATCTTAAAAAGAGAATTAAGAATAGGACACAAGGAGGAATTATTATATGGATGGGAATACTGCAAAAAACATAGAATTTCAAGCTGATAACACTGCAGTAAAAAATGAGAAATATTTAGACCCTAAAAAGTGGCATAAACAGGATACTACCTGGGCATTGAGCCTTTTTGGAACAGCAATTGGAGCAGGAGTACTCTTTTTACCGATTAATGCAGGTTCAGGTGGTTTATTATCATTGCTGTTAATTACCATACTTGCATATCCTGTTATGTATTATTCACATAGGGCGCTTGCTAAAATGATTTACGCTTCGAACTCTGCCGATGAGGGGATTACAGGTACAATAAGAGAGTATTTTGGAAATAAGGCAAGTATCATTTTTAATATTGTATATTTTGTCTCCATTTATACGATCGTGCTGATGTACTCGGTCGCACTTACAAATACCGCTAGTAGCTTTATCGTGCATCAATTGCACATGTCGGAGCCTCCAAGGTCCATTTTATCGCTTGTTTTAGTACTCGGTCTTATCGCTATACTAAATTTTGGTCAAGATATAACTGTAAAGATCATGAGCATGCTAGTGTATCCTTTTATAGCTTCTCTACTTTTTATCGCAATATCTTTGATTCCACAGTGGAATACGTCAATGCTTAGTTTTTCAAGTGTTTCTACTGCTTCAACAGGAACAGGATATTTAGGAACGATATGGATGATACTTCCAATCATAGTATTCTCGTTTAATCATTCGCCTATGATTTCGTCATTTGTTATGAAACAGAGAGCTACGTATGGAATAGATGCTACTGATGCTAAATGTGCTCAAATACAAAAAGTTTGTTATATTATGACATTCGCAGTTGTTATGTTCTTTGTTTGGAGCAGTACCTTAAGTTTGACTCCAAATGATCTTAAGGTGGCAAAAGAACAGAACTTGTCAATCCTATCATATCTTGCTAATGAGCTTAATTCGCCAGTAATCACTATTGCAGCTCCTATCATTGCTTTTGTGGCTATTACAAAGTCTTTCCTTGGTCATTATATAGGAGCGTATGAGGTAATGCGTGACATGATTATCAAGTCCAGTAAAAAACGTGGGAAAGATATAGGAGAAAAAACAGTTAAGACAATGATTCTTACTTTTGTCGTATTAACATGCTGGTATGTTGCTTATACAAATCCAAGTATTCTTGGAATCATTGATGCCCTTAGCGGTCCGCTAGTTGCTGCTATCTTATGTATACTACCCATGTATGCAATCCATAAAGTATCAGTACTTGCTAAATACAAAGGGAAATCTAGCAATGTATTTGTCATTATTATAGGTATTCTTACTGTCCTAGCAAGTATTAAGTCATTATTCTAATCCACTATTGTTAGTATCGATGCAAAAACCGTGGGATATGGAAAAAAGAAAGATTCTTATCGGAACTGAATTCTATATTGTTAAACTAAAGAAATCATGGTTTTGGACAAACTCCTCACATTGGAGAGTTTGTCTTTTTTTATCATTTTAGCCAAGAAGACCCCTTCCTCAAGGAACGCAAAATAAGTAGGTGGGAGATGAATTGGCTAAAATGATAAACTGGTGACCCCGTATGTAGAAGTAAAAAAGGGGGAAACTATTGTATAATTATCGATAATTTAGGGGGCGCCAAATGAAACATAATAAAGAAGTAACACTTGGGGATTACGTTGAATTTTCATATCGTAAAAATCACAATTTGAAATTAATGGGATTTGTGGTGAATGTTTTACAAAATACAATTGTTGTAGATATTGCGGAAAGAATGGATATCGAGGTAGATGATTTTAGGCAAGTTGTAAAGCATGGTTATTATAATAAAGTGGTTCATAAGCAAATAAAG
>NZ_JBNLYE010000370.1:0-3814 GCF_050172095.1 Bacillus sp. GMs2/2 | reverse complement strand
AAATCCGTTTGATATAACGATCAAATGGGTTTCTTTTTTTGTTATTTATAACCGTTTGTGATTGTTTTTGATTATTTATGAATGTTTGTGGTTGATTTTTGTGATCGTTTTCATTATACTGTAATCAAAGAAGAGGTGAATAAAATGTTAACTCCTGAACGTCATCAAATGATATTGCAACTTGTAAAAGAGCAGAAGATTGTTAAATTACAACAATTGGTGGAAAGAACAGAAAGCTCTGAATCAACAATTCGTCGTGATTTAGCGCAATTGGAAAAACAAAGGTTATTAAAGAGAGTTCATGGTGGTGCCGCTGTTTTAACAGGAAAAGGGCAAGAACCAACGATGGTTGAAAAATCATCCAAAAACATTCAAATAAAACAACAAATTGCTAATTATGCGGCTAGCGTTATTGAACAAGGTGATTGTATTTATTTAGATGCAGGAAGTACAACATTTGAAATGATTCCATTTTTAATAAATAAAGATGTGACTGTCGTTACGAATGGACTTATGCATATTGAAGCTTTAGTTGAAAATAATATTCGTGCGTATTTACTAGGTGGAATGATGAAGAGTAGGACGAAAGCTTTAATCGGTGCTATGGCACAGGAAAGTATGCAGAAGTATCGTTTTGATAAATGTTTTTTAGGTGCAAATGGTGTACATGAACAGCTTGGCTTTACAACGCCAGATCCAGAAGAAGCGCTCTTAAAACAAATGGCATTAACATTAGCAAACGAAGGATATTTCTTAATTGATGAAAGTAAGTTTTCAGAAGTTGCATTTGCGAAAATTGCAAATGTTGAAGAAGCAAATATTATTACAAACCATTTAGAAATTGATTTAGAAAAATATAAAAGACAAACCAATGTAATTGAGGCTGATAAACAATGATCTATACAGTTACTTTAAACCCATCTATTGATTATGTAGTACAAGTTAATTCCTTTGATTTAGGCGCAGTCAATCGAGCAGAGAAAGATATGAAGTTTCCTGGAGGAAAAGGGATTAATGTTTCTCGCGTTCTCCATCGTTTAGGTGTGGAAAATATAGCACTTGGATTTACTGGTGGATTCACCGGTCAATTTATTAAAGGTGTATTACAGGCGGAAGGCGTAATGACAAACTTCATCCAAGTAGACGGAGATTCCCGAATTAATGTGAAAATAAAAGGGCAAGAAGAGACAGAATTAAATGGGCAAGGTCCTAATGTGACAAATGAGCAATTTGAACAATTAATGAAACAAATCGAAAGTATGAAGCAGGGAGATTGCGTTGTGCTAGCTGGAAGTGTACCTGCATCTATCCCAACTACCTTTTATGAATCAATCGCAGCGCTCGGAGCTGAAAAAGGTATTCGAGTAGTAGTCGATGCGAGTGGAAGTGCACTGCAGCATGTAATTAAAAATAAGCCATTTTTAATTAAGCCAAACCATCATGAACTTGGTGAGTTGTTTGGAGTGGAGCTTTCAACAGTAGAGGACGTTTTACCTTATGGAAGAAAATTAATTGAACAAGGTATAAAACATGTTATCGTATCGATGGCTGGAGAGGGAGCTTTATTATTTACGGCAGAAGGTATATATGAAGCGACTGTTCCAAAAGGTGTTGTAATTAATTCAGTTGGGGCCGGAGATTCTCTTGTTGCAGGGTTTGTAGGCAAATATGAACAGACAAAAGATATTGAAAAGGCATTTCAATACGGCGTTGCAACAGGGAGTGCAACAGCATTTTCAGCTGATTTATGTAAGAAGGAAAAAGTAGAAGAATTATTGTCGCAAGTAATTGTAGCTAAGCGATAGGGGGAAGCAACATATGAAAATTACAGAACTATTAAAAAGAGATACAGTCATTATGGATTTGACAGCTTCAAATAAAGAAGCTGTCATAGATGAATTAGTTGAGAAATTAAATGGGGCAAATCGTTTAAATAGTAAAATGGAATTTAAAGAAGCTATTTTAAAGCGGGAGTCCCAAAGTACGACTGGAATAGGGGAAGGTGTTGCAATACCTCATGCGAAGACAAAGGCTGTTAAACAACCATCGATTTGTTTTGGTAGAAGTGTAAGCGGTATCAATTATGAGTCGCTTGACGGACAGCCAGCACACTTATTCTTTATGATTGCTGCAAGTGAAGGAGCGAATAATACTCATTTGGAAACGTTGTCTCGTTTATCGACATTATTAATGGATGAAGGGTTTCGCAAGCAACTATTAGAAGCAAAGGATGAAAGTGAGCTTCTTCAACTATTTGATGAAAAAGAGAATGAAAAAGAAGAAGAGATTGAAGTCGCAAAACCAGAAGTAAATGAACCGTACGTACTTGCTGTTACAGCTTGTCCAACTGGAATCGCTCACACATATATGGCAGCGGATAGCTTAAAAGCAAAAGCGACAGAGTTAGGAATAGCGATTAAAGTTGAAACAAACGGATCGACAGGTATTAAAAACGGTTTAACGAAAGAGGATATTGAACGTGCAACAGCTATTATTGTTGCGGCGGATAAACAAGTAGAAATGAATCGTTTTGCTGGTAAACATGTCATTCAAGTACCAGTCGCTGATGGGATTAGAAAAACGGAAACACTTCTTAATCGAGCTGTAAAGCAAGATGCACCAATCTTTAAAGGTGTAAAAGAAGATGGAAAGGCAGAAAGTACGGAAAAAGAAAAAGGATTAGGAATTTATAAGCATTTAATGAATGGCGTAAGTAATATGCTTCCGTTCGTTGTTGGCGGCGGGATTTTAATAGCGCTAGCGTTTTCGTTTGGTGGTATAAAGGCGGAAGGTCCTTTAGCTGAATTGTTCATGTCAATTGGTGGAGGAAAAACAGGTGCGTTTTTATTCCTTGTACCAATTTTAGCTGGATTTATTGCAAGTTCTATTGCTGATCGTCCTGGTTTTATGCCTGGTGTTGTAGGTGGATTTTTAGCGGCGAATGCGAATGCTGGCTTTTTAGGTGGATTAATTGCTGGTTTCTTAGCTGGATATGTTGTTTTAGGGTTGAAAAGATTATTTTCAGGACTACCAGTACAATTAGAAGGAATTAAACCTGTTTTGTTATATCCAGTCTTTGGATTATTGATTACAGGAGTTGTAATGCAAAAAGCAGTGATTCCGCCTGTAGTAGCATTAAATGAAATGTTGACAGGGTGGTTAAATGGTTTAAACGGTACGAATGCTATATTACTAGGTCTTATTTTAGGTGGTATGATGGCAATTGATATGGGTGGTCCAATTAATAAAGCGGCGTTTACGTTTGGTATTGCTGCAATAGAAGCACAGAATTTTGGAGTGCACTCAGCAGTTATGGCTGGTGGTATGGTACCGCCACTTGCGATTGCATTTGCAACTACATTCTTTAAATCAAAGTTTACAGAAGCGGAACGTAAATCTGGTTTAACAAATTATATTATGGGAGCATCGTTCATTACAGAAGGTGCGATTCCGTTTGCAGCTGCAGATCCGGTTCGAGTAATTGTAAGTTGTGTTGTTGGTTCAAGTATTGCAGGTGCGTTATCTATGTTATTCCAAATTACATTACCAGCACCGCATGGTGGATTATTTGTAATAGCGTTAGTAAATAAACCGTTACTATATATTTTCTCTATATTAATTGGAACGATTGTCTCGGCTATTATGCTAGGTGTTTGGAAAAAGAAAGTTCAATAACAAATGAAAAGAGAGCAGCTTTTAGTAGCTGCTCTCTTTTTATTACAAAAAAATAGGTTAACAATTAAATATTGATGTTTTTTGGTAAAAGATGTAAAGAATTGTGAATTTTTTGTAACAAAAAAGTAACACTGTAATT
>NZ_JBNLYE010000369.1:0-3836 GCF_050172095.1 Bacillus sp. GMs2/2 | reverse complement strand
ACATATTGAGAATCTTTTTACTCTTGATACAATATTCATACATCAAAATAAAAGGAATGTATGCAATGAATCCAATCTTAACAGCTGCAAAACAACTATTACATAAAGAAGAAAAGGTTTTATCTACTTTAAAATGTTCACTTACTGGCTATATGATTACGCATAAAGTCCCGTATCCTGGCATGTTACTTGCTACTAATCAAAGACTTCTCTTTTTTAGCCAATATAAAAACACATTCATTGCCGAATTTGATTATGAAAAAATTCTATCCATAGAAACGAAGAGAAGAATCTTTGACAAAAAAATAATATTTTACTATGAAGATGAATATATAACGCTTGGATACATTACAAGTTCGAATGTTGAAGCGTTCATAGACTTACTACAAAGAAACAGCAAGACTAGCACAGGCTTATAATCAGCGGGGATCCCCTCGCTGATTCATTATTTTAACTCCTCCCACTTCGTCCAAACTTCCCTCCCGTTTATACAGTACATATTATCCTCTCTATTCATAAACCCCTGTACAATAAATTCACGTCTAATTGTACAAAAATCATCATGATATTGTTTTATAAATGTATTAATTTCTTTTTCTGTATATTGATTTTCAGCATTTAACTTGCTAATTAAATGCTCTAACAATACTAGTTTTTTCTTCTTTTGACCTGGAATCGATTTTAAACGATCCTCTTTATCGAAAAAGTTACGAATGGCCGTATCCCGGAATTTCATTTCACTTTCAGTCATTTTGTTATCCTCCATCACTTTTTTTCTTTATCTTTTCACTTAAAATATCAATAAAGTAATATCCACCCATTAACACATAATAGAACGTAAGTATTCCAAATGCATCTTTCATACTTGTATATACTTCTTTATCAAACAATATAGGTGAAAGGGCGTAAACAAGAAAGATTATTAGCGGATTTACGATAAAATAATAAGTAAGATTGCCTTTCATCATATCAACTCCTCTACCCTATGTTTCTCTGTAAATTGTTGTAATTCCTTTTCTTTCGTTTCTATAGCTTTTAGAAAGATTTATAGATGAACTAAGGAAAAGATGTGCCCTCTATTAAAATAAAAAAGCACCAAAAAGGTGCTTTTATCTACGCTTCAACCGATTGATTTTCAGCAACATTTTTAAATTGTCGTTTGTGCATCAAAGTTAAGGAAGCGATCGTTCCAAGTGATAATACAACGATAAAGATCATGAGCATTCCTATGTTTTGCCACATGAAGTCAAAGTCTCCACTCGATACGACTGCTTTCAATCCTGATACAGAGTATGTCATCGGTAACCAAGCATTGAATGGTTGTAAAAACTTTGGAATCAATTCTAGCGGGAATGTTCCGGCACTCGTTGTAAGCTGCATAATTAATGTGATGATGGCGATAAAACGGCCTGCATCACCGAATGCTGTTACTAAACATTGAATTAATGCGATAAATGCTAAACTTGTAATGATACTAAAGAGTATGAAGTATGGAATGCTTTGTACTTCTACACCTAATCCGAACAGTAATATAACATCTGCTACTATCGCTTGAATAATACCAACTGATAGTAGTACGCCGAACTTACTAATAAACCAACTAAACCCTGATTTTGGAACACCGACTGTATCGCGTAATGGATATACAATTGATAATAGTAATGCCCCAACAAATAAACCGAGTGATAGGAAATACGGCGTAAATCCAGTTCCGTAGTTTGGAACTTCCGCCATTTTC
The DNA here is from genome assembly GCF_050172095.1 of Bacillus sp. GMs2/2. Lineage (NCBI taxonomy): Bacteria > Bacillati > Bacillota > Bacilli > Caryophanales > Bacillaceae > Bacillus > Bacillus sp. GMs2/2. The sequence continues at coordinate 2,098 of NZ_JBNLYE010000369.1, read as the reverse complement.
TCCGTCTTCACTTTTACAGGACTTGCAAACATATCATACGTTTTATCCGTCCCTTTTACTTCACCAGTTTTCACTGCCCCTTCGCCAAGTTTCTCAGCAAGTTCACCTGAACCATCGTTTACTTTTACGAGACCATCCGTTACTTTTCCTGATCCGTCTGCTAGTTTATTAACGCCATCGATTAGCTGGGTTGAGCCAGTTGATAATGTGCCTAAGCCTGTTGTTACTTGACCGGAGCCATCTGCTAATTGATTTACTCCACCTGCCATTTGATTTGCTCCTACAGATAATGTACCTAAACCGCCTGTTACTTGGCTTGAGCCATCCGTTAATTGGTTTACTCCTGCAGATAATGTTCCTAAACCACCTGTTACTTGGTTTGAGCCATCTGCTAATTGATTTACTCCTGCAGATAATTGACCTAATCCATCTGTTACTTTTCCAGAGCCGCTTTGTAATTGCGTTACTCCATCAATTAATTGAACTGATCCATCTTTTAATTTATCAGCACCTATTTTTGCATTATCTAATCCCTCACCAAATCCATGAAATTTACTAACAAATTCATTTTGTGCGTTCGTTAGTTTCTCAACACCACCTGCCAGAGCTTTCATCCCTGCTGGATTTGGTAATTTATTTTGCAATCCATTTGTTGTTTGATGTATTTCGCCCTTTAATTGTTTTACTTCTTCATTTAGTTTATTTGTTCCACCTGCTACTCCGGCAGCCTTTTGCTGAACTGTCGCTGTACTTTTTACAGCACTTGTTATGAACGGTTGTAACTGCTCTTGATATTCTTTTGGTAAACTTTCAATTTGCTTTTGTAAATTCGCTACATCTTGTGCTGCAGTTTTAGCATCTCCTACTGTTGATTGCGTAAGTTCATTTAACTGATTTATATTCGCCCTAGCTCCATCTATTTTTTCATTTACTGTATTCAATATAGAAGGAACTTTCGACTGCATTTCCTCTAAGCCTGCAGCAGACTTTTGTACGTTACTATTTAAATCTTGCAATCCCTTTTGAATTTCTTGAGACCCTTTTTCTAATTGACTTCGCCATTCAACAAGTTTTCCCATACCATTTGATAGATCAGTTGTTCCTGTTTTTAAATCACCGGATTTACTTACTAATTTGTTCAAGCCACCGGTCACTTTCTCAGATCCATCACGCAATTCACCCGTTTTGCTATTTAATGTATTTAAACCTGCTGTTACTTTTCCTGATCCATCTACTAATTTTCCGATACCTGCATTGCTATTTAATACATGTAAACCATCTGTTACTTTTCCTGATCCATCTACTAATTTTCCGATACCTATTTGCATCTCACCTGTTTTACTATTTAACGTATTTAAACCTGCTGTCACTTTCCCAGATCCATCAAATAGTTTCCCAACGCCATCCTTCATCTCCCCAGATTTCCCTTGCAGTGTATGAAGGCCATCCGTCACTTTACTTGAACCATCATGCAGCTCACTTGATCCGTCGTGTAGTTTATTTGCTCCTTCCGCCCCATCTGCTAATCCTTTTGAGACGTCTTGAATGGAATCAAACATTTTCTCTGCATATGTTTTCGTTAACGTGCTTGCTACTTCACCTTTAATTTTTTCAATGGCTGTTCCGCCAATTTGTGAAGATAAGAAGTTCAAACTTTCGTTTGGAATATATTCTAAGTTTAATGGCTTCGGATCGTCTTTTAGTAACGTTGTAGCGTTACTTGAGAAGTCATCTGGAATGAGCACTAACATGTAATACTTTCTACCTTCCATTCCTTTCTTCGCTTCTTTTTCACTTACGAACTCCCATTTAAAACTTTTATTATCTTTTAAATTATCAACGAGCCCTTTTCCGACCTCAATTGGTTTCCCATCAAATACTGCGCCTTTATCTAAATTGACTACTGCAACTGGTAAGTCATCTAACTGTTTATACGGATCCCAAAAGGCCCACAAAAACATCCCTGCATATAAAATCGGTACGAATAAGACCGCAATAATTGGAATTAATATTTTTTTACTTTTTATAATTTCCGTGAACTCTTTCCGAAGTAACTGATTCCCTTTCATAATTTCTCCCCCTTTTATAAAATGACCAA
>NZ_JBNLYE010000368.1:0-3836 GCF_050172095.1 Bacillus sp. GMs2/2 | reverse complement strand
AACAAAATAATCCTTTTAAAGTAAAACAAACAGAATATAGTCCGGCTAGAAAACTAGAGGGCACCAATTCATTAAAGCAGCAATTAAAGCTGTTTTAGGAATAGGTGTCCTTTTTATTTTGAAAAGAGGGATGGAGAAATATGAAGGCACTAAAAGAACAATTACGCGAGTGGAAAAAGCAATCCAAGCAAGGAAAGAAGAAAAATAAGAAAAAACAAAAAGAGAAATTAAGTACTCGTGAAATTGAGGATTTAATGGGGATGCATAGACCTTGTTATGAACGAAGACGCGGAGCAATAAGACAAAAGTAATTTAAAAATAAAAAGGAGTGGTCTTACATGAATAAACAATTATCTTTCTTACCAAAAATTGATAGAGTAGCAACGCAGAAAAAATTAGAAGGTGTTCTGGAAAGTGTGCGTTTGTATAGGCAGTTTGGAATGATGCGTGAAGAAATGAAAGTCACTCCTTCTTATGAAATTAGATATCACGGGCCTACAAATGATGTAGGGAAGCTACTAGAAGATATAGCGATGGCTAATATTCAACAAAGTAAAAGAGAAGAGTGGATTAAGCAAACATCATTTCGTATTGACCAGTTTCTTAGTCGTTTGGGTAATGGACGTGCAGGAAAGGATCAAAGAGACATCATCATTAAGCGTTATTTAGAAGATGAAGATGTATGTGATTATATGGTATATAACGAAATCGGCATGAGCGAGCGTACTTATCGACGTGTTAAGGCTAGAGTATTTTATAAACTTGCTTTTGCTCTTAGATTAGAAGTTTACGAGACAGAAGAAACTGGAGGTAATGAATAATGAATTTTGTTCAGCCAATACGTGATCCAGAGCAAATACAGCAGCTTAAAGAATATTTTAAAGAAAAGTGCTTACGTAATTACATTCTCTTCATTATGGGAATCAATACAGGCCTGAGAATCTCGGACATTTTGAAATTGAAGGTAGGAGATGTCAAAGGTAGTCATATATCTATGCGGGAAAAGAAAACAGGGAAACAGAAACGAATACAAATTACTGCAGCACTGAAAAGAGAACTTAAATGGTTTATTGAAGAAAGAGAAGATAATGAGTATTTATTGCAAAGCAGACAAGGTAAGAATCGTCCAATTGGTCGTAGCATGGCATATAAGATATTAAGCGGAGCAGCGGCAGAGTTTGGGTTAGATGAAATAGGGACACATACGTTGAGAAAGACATATGGGTATCATATGTATATGCAAACAAAAAACATAGCATTGCTCATGGGGATATTTAATCACTCGTCAGAGAAAGTCACGTTATGTTATATAGGTGTAAATCAAGATGCAATGGATAAGGCAATGACTAGGTTTAAAATTTAATCATTACTTTTTCTTTTAGGATAGTTTAAATTCTTAGTCTGATTGGGACGGGATCACCACAGCAAAAGATTTGCAGGTTACGTTAAGATCCATTTTAGGCAGAAAAATATTAGTTCTCTGAAGAACTATCATCATCACTCCTGTTCGATAATCTTGAGAAAATATTTATCTGAATAAAAAATTAACATTTTTTCAATTTCCTGTAATTATAATTAAAGGTATTCTGTTAGTGTTATACAAATGTATCTGTCAATCTATTCCATGTATGAATCTAGTCTGGCAATCAACAGAATATTCCACACACCATTGAAAAAGGGGGAAAGTTTATGCAAAGAATTTTAAAATTCCTGTTCATGTCCGTTTTTTCTTTGATTTGTGTTTTGTATGTTCAAACGAATGCTTTTGCCGCACCAGCATACGAGGGAGTTGTCAAAATGAAGCAGCCTTCAGGCGAATCTTTTGAGGGCACGTTACATGGAGATGAATGGTTCCATTGGGTAAGTACAAAGGATGGCGACGTACTTTTACAAGATCAGAAGGGGTATTGGAATTACGCGGAGCTTACATCAGATGAACTGAAATCGACGGGGAAAAAATATAAAATTGATAAGAAGCCTTCAATGGCGGTAAATGAGAACAATTTGAACAAATGGATAAAGAATTACAACCCTCAAGCAAAGAAAAAACAGGAGCACATGAATAAATTACAAAAAGAATCACCAAAAAATATTGATGGAACTGTCACTCCAGTTTTAGGAAACAAAAAATTACTTGTTTTGTTAATTGGGTTTACAGATGTTGATATTGCATATAACGATAACGATTGGAGTAACAAATTCTTTTCTACAAATCAAAAGTCAGTTAAGAATTACTATAATGAAGTAAGTAATGGAAAAGTACAGATAACTCCAGCTCCTGAAACATATGGTACTCAAAATGATGGAGTGGTTAAAGTGAAATTAGATTACGCTCATCCGAGTACATCGGGAAAAAGTATGGGTACGGTTATAACAGATGCACTGGCTAAAGCTGATTCTCAAGTGAATTTTGCTAGTCTTGATACTAATAATGATCAAGTCGTTGACTCTAAAGATGGCTTCTACATTGTGAGTTTTCTTGCTGGTAATGAACAGGCTAGTGGGGGGCCACTTCCAAACATTTGGGCGCATCAGTCATATGCTCCTAATACAAATCACGATGGTGTTACAGTATCAGGCATGTATACAGCGCAGGGTGAAAAACAATATGGTCATATGGCGACAATTGGTATACCTGCTCATGAGTTAGGGCATTCTTTTGGTCTTCCAGATCTATATGGTGACAATAACCGTGTAGGTAGTCTAAGTATAATGGGGAATGGAGCTTGGAATAGTCTTCAAGGGGAAGAGTATGGAACTACCCCAGATCATATGGATGCTTGGTCAAAGGTAAAACTGGGCTTTGTAACACCAACTGTAGTAAATACCACTAATAACTTTACTCTAAATGCAATCCCAAATAACTATAATGTGTTAAAGATTCCTTTAAAGGATAATACGTATTTTTTAGTTGAGAATCGCGCAAAGGTTGGGTATGATGCGAGCTTACCAACAAATTCTGGTGGTATTGCGGTTTGGCATATTGATGAATCTATGAATAATAATTCCAGTGATCCGCATCCTTTCATTGATATAGAGCAATCAATCAGTGAATACCAAGACCCATTCTATTACACGAATCAAAATCATGCTGCTACCTTTGGTCCAGACACTAATCCGAATAGTAATACCTACACGGGAGAAAAAACAGGAGTAACGATTACAACGACAAGTACAAGTAATTCTGCTATGAATGTAGCAGTCACAACAAAAGAAGCTAGCTTAATTCCGCAAACAAACTGGACACTAAAATATGTAGATAGCTATAATTGGTACAATTTAGGTACGTATGCCTTTGATGGAAACAAAGACACATTTTGGCATACAAACTGGAGCCCTGTAGCTCCAATGCCACACGAGATTCAAATTGATTTAGGTGCAACTTATAACCTCTCCAAATTCAGCTACTTGCCAAGGCAAGACGGCCAAATAAATGGAACGATTAAGGACTATGAGTTTTACGTCAGTAGTGATGGAGTAAACTGGGGAACAGCGGTATCCATAGGTGCTTTTGCAAACAATACTAACTTGAAAGAAATCAGCTTTGCAAACAAGACAGGTCGTTATATTAAACTACGTGCATTAAGCGAGGTAAACAACAATCCATGGACAAGTGCCGCTGAAATTAATGTATTTGGAGTGGTTCAATAATATATTTGTGAGGTTATCTAATTAAATCATTGATACGCTAGTCCAAAGGGTTATCATCTGCTGAGAGTTCGCTCGGCATTTGATAACCTTTTTGTTCTATACTAGCCAATATGCAAAAGAAAAAGATGGATTAATAAAATTCATATTCTTAGCTTGATAGCAATGTGGTGGTACTCCTTACAGTT
>NZ_JBNLYE010000367.1:0-3852 GCF_050172095.1 Bacillus sp. GMs2/2 | reverse complement strand
AACTCGTTAATCGTATATTACGAATGCTTTGTAATTGTGTGATTTCTAAAAATTCTAAAAATCTGTCGCTATAATGAAAATACGAAAACAAAGCAAATGGAGGCTATTCATGAAAAAATTATTAGGTATAGCAACAGTAGCAGTTTTTGGTCTTGGGATTTTTGCGGGTTCTGCTAAAGCGGAAACAATTGTAACAACAGACGTATTAAATGTTAGAGAAAACCCAAATGTAGAGTCAAAGCTTGTAGGTAAAGTGTTAAGTGGGAATACACTAGATGTTATAAATACAGAAAATGGATGGACAAAAATTAAGTTGAACGGTAAGGAAGCGTTTGTAAGTGCCGATTTTACAAAGAGCACATATTATGTAACGGCGGGCGTATTAAATGTTCGTGCTGGAGCGAATACTGATTCTGAAATTTTAGGTAAACTTAATAAAAATGATGTGATTGAAACGACGAATCAAGTTCAAAATGAATGGTTACAATTTGACTACAATGGAAAAGTTGGATATGTTCACGTGCCATTTTTAACAGGAACAGCACCTGTAATCGAAAAGAAAGAGGTTGTAGCTCAAGAAGAAGCGCCAGCTAGAACAAATACGCCGGTTAAAAATAATACAGTAGTTAAGAATAAAGAGACTGTTAAGAGTAACGATTCTATTAAGAATGTAGAATCAAGTAAACCTGTGGTAAAAGAAAAACCGGCTGCAAAACCAGTTGCAAAATCTACTGAAACAAGTGCGCCTACTGGTGGTCGTGAAATTACAGTAGAAGCGACGGCATATACAGCAGATCCGAGTGAGAATGGTTCGTATGGTGGTCGTGTATTAACTGCAATGGGGCATGATTTAACAGCAAATCCAAATATGAAAGTAATTGCTGTTGATCCGAAAGTAATTCCGCTTGGATCAAAAGTATGGGTAGAAGGATATGGAGAAGCGATTGCTGGAGACACTGGTGGTGCGATTAAAGGAAATCGCATTGATGTATTAGTCGGTTCAGATGGTAGTGCTAATAGCTGGGGGCGCAAATCTGTAAAAGTGAAAGTTATACAATAGGTTATCGATATTAATATAAAAAGCGGTTGCTTGAAATTATGTAAGCAGCCGCTTTTTATGGATTATTGAAATGGATAAATAGTTTTACCTGTAATAATTTTATATGCACTGCAAAATTGCGTTTGTATATATTCTGTATTTTTATTTTCTGGATGTAATGTTGTTTCATGAAGGGTAGAATGAAAAGCCCGTAGTAAACAATTTAGGGCGAAGTATAATTCCTCTTGTGAACAATTTTGTTCTTTTATAGAAGTAGCTAAAATGAGGTCTTTTGTCAAAGATGAAAAATTGATGGTGGATTGTTTCATAGTTAACTCATCCTCTCGAAACTATTTTTATCATGTATATGCAGAATTGGACAAACTATGTTCTTTTTTCTGTATAATTTCATGTACCGTAATGAAAGAACTTGCAATCATGCCGTTAAAATTGGTAAGATTGGATATAATCAATAGATGGAGTACATTACATAAAGAGAGTTGAATGATATGGGAGAAGTGCAACGTGAAAAAGTTGCTGTCATCATTGGCCCAACTGCTGTTGGGAAGACGAAGTTAAGTATTGATCTTGCCAAAGCGTTAAATGGTGAAATTATAAGTGGAGATTCCATGCAGATTTATCGTACGATGGATATTGGAACCGCAAAGGTGACGAAAGAAGAGATGGACGGAATTCCACATTATATGGTCGATATAAAAAATCCAGAAGAATCATTTTCAGTTGCCGAATTTCAAGAACGTGTTCGTAAGCATATTCGAGAGATTACAGAGCGTGGTAAATTGCCAATTATCGTTGGTGGAACTGGTCTGTATATACAATCTGTTTTATTCGATTATCAGTTTACGGATGATGCTGGTGATGCTATATACCGAGAACAAATGGAAAAGTTAGCATTAGAACGTGGTGTGGAATATGTACATAAAAAATTACAAGAAGTAGACCCAGAAAGCGCTGAGCGTATTCATACAAATAATGTACGCCGTGTCATTAGAGCATTAGAAATTTTCCACACGACGGGTGAAAAAATGAGTGATCAACTTGAAAAACAAGAAAACGAGTTATTATACGATGTTTCCTTAATTGGCTTGACAATGGATCGAGAAATGCTATACGATCGCATTAACTTACGAGTTGATATAATGATGGACCAAGGTTTATTAGAAGAAGTAGAAGGATTGTATAATAGAGGGATAAGAGATTGTCAATCTATTCAAGCGATTGGGTATAAAGAGATATATGATTATTTTGAGGGTCGTGTATCTTTAGAAGAAGCGGTATCACAATTAAAGACGAATTCACGTCGTTATGCAAAACGTCAATTAACGTGGTTCCGTAATAAGATGGATGTCACATGGTTTGATGTTACAGACGGTGAAAAAACGTCAGAAATTTTACGATACATAGAAGGAAAGCTACAACTAAAGTCGAATAATAGTAAGTAGAGAAAAAGAGGAGGATTCGACATGAAGCAATCAATCAATATTCAAGATCAGTTTTTAAATCAACTCCGTAAAGAGAATACGTTTGTTACGCTGTACTTATTAAATGGTTTCCAGCTTCGTGGATTAATTAAAGGATTTGATAATTTTACAGTCCTACTGGAAACAGAAGGTAAGCAACAGCTTATTTATAAACATGCAATTTCTACATTCGTACCACAAAAAAATGTTTCAATTGAATTAGAGTAGTAATGAATTATTGTACATAACAAAAAAAGAGCGAGTTTCTCGCTCTTTTTTTATTTGCCATAAACGATAAATAGTGAAATTTAAGCGATTCTAAATACAGTTAGACGAATGTTAGTATTTCCTGTTGCAGGGATCGTAATCTCATTAAGAGTAGATTGGACAGAAATGTTTGCGCCAGCTCTTAACGTTTCGATTGTAGTAAATGAAAGTGAGTCGCCTATTAGATTTGAAGAGAAGTTGTCAGTTGCGACTGCTCCATTAATTGAAATGCCTACTCCGAGTGGAGCACATCCTGGTGCAGTTGTAGAGATGGATACGCTAATTACATAAATACCACCGTTGATAACAGTAACTGTATCTGTGCCGTTGAAGATAATGTTGTTTACATTAATTGCAGTATTAAAAATGAAGTTGTTAAATTGGAGTACTGTTTGTTGAATGTTGTTTGTTACAACAATTGTTGCTACAGGGAAGCTAGGTCCAGTCGGCCCGGTCGGTCCTGTAACTCCTATACCAGTAGCGCCCGTTGGCCCTTGAACACCTTGAGGTCCGGTAGCGCCAGTAGCCCCTGCAGGTCCTTGAATACCCTGAGGTCCGGTAGCGCCAGTAGCCCCTGCAGGTCCTTGAGCACCTTGAGGTCCAGTAGCCCCTGTATTACCTTGAACGCCTTGAGGTCCAGTAGCGCCGGTAGCGCCCGTGTTACCTTGAGGTCCAGTCGGTCCCTGAGGCCCACCAGAAGGTCCAGTCGGTCCTGTAACTCCTATACCAGTAGCGCCCGTTGGCCCTTGAATACCCTGAGGTCCGGTAGCACCAGTAGCCCCCGCCGGTCCTTGAATACCTTGAGGTCCGGTAGCACCAGTAGCCCCCGCCGGTCCTTGAATACCTTGAGGTCCAGTAGCGCCTGTGTTACCTTGAGCACCCTGAGGTCCGGTAGCGCCTGTGTTACCTTGAGCACCCTGAGGTCCGGTAGCGCCCGTGTTACCTTGAACGCCTTGAGGTCCAGTAGCACCAGTAGCGCCCGTGTTACCTTGAGCACCCTGAGGTCCGGTAGCGCCTGTGTTACCTTGAGCACCTTGAGGTCCAGTGGCACCAGTAGCGCCAGAT
>NZ_JBNLYE010000366.1:0-3857 GCF_050172095.1 Bacillus sp. GMs2/2 | reverse complement strand
TTTTTATCTATAAATAATTGAATCATTCTATATCTTTTCATTTTTATTAGCAAGATAATACGATAAACTTCTAGATTTAATCTCTTCTAAATAGAAAACATCACATACTTCATTTATTAGTACCATTGCAGAAATAAACTATATATAGTATCATTTATCGATGTTGAGTACTATATATTGAAAAGGAGTGAATTTAATGAACAACTCAGACAATGTAAAACAGCAAAAAAATACTTTATGGACAACTTTTGATAAAATTATAAACAGTAACGATCAAGACTTAATGCAAGAAAATGCAAATGTTGATGGTCGATCTCCAATGGGAATGATGGGAACATTTGCATCAGAGAGTGCAAAACTTTATGTAAGGGAACATTTGCTTTCTAAACAAGTAAAACAAGCTATTAATCAAAATATTTTATACCCACACGATTTAGATTTTTATGCAACAGGAACAACCACTTGTTCACAAATTCCTTTAGCACAATTGCTGAAAAAAGGGTTCCACACTGGACATGGCCATATGAGACAACCACAAGATATTAAAAGTGCATTAGCACTCTCGTCTATTATTCTTCAAGCTAATCAAAATATGCAGCATGGTGGGCAATCTCTTGCCATGTTTGATATAGATTTAGCACCATATGTGAGGAAAACATTTGAAAAAAATAAGAAAAAGTTAAAAGACTATCCGCTAACAAAGGAACAAATCGAAGTGTTTGCATGGAAAGAAACAGAAAACGATACATATCAAGCATGTGAAGCATTTATTCATAATTCCAATAGTATGCATAGCCGTGGTGGTGGACAAGTTCCGTTTATTTCAATTAATTACGGAACAGATACATCAAAGGAAGGAAGACTATTAATTAAACAATTACTACAGGCAACACAAGCGGGATTAGGAAAAAGTGAAACTCCTATTTTCCCCATTCAAATTTTCAAGTTAAAAAAAGGTGTGAATTTTGAAGAAAAAGATCCAAATTATGATTTATTTGAACTTGCATTAGAAACAACAGCAAAGCGATTGTTCCCTAACTTTTCATTTTTAGATGCGCCATTTAATGCAGCGTATTATAATGGGCACCCAGAAAGTGAAGTATGTTATATGGGTTGTCGTACTCGTGTGATGTCTAATATTCATGGTGAGGAGACAGCAATTGGCAGGGGAAATCTATCATTTACCTCTATTAATCTAGTAAAATTGGCTTTAATAAATGATTCAAAAGAGGGATTTTTCGAATCGTTAAATCATTATATCAAACTTAGCATTCGTCAATTGCTAGAAAGATATTCATATCAATGCACAAAAAAGGCAAGAGACTTTCAATTCCTATATTCACAAGGGATTTGGCGCAATGGAGAAAAACTACAACCGGAAGACTCAGTTACTGAGATTTTAAAGCAAGGAACATTGAGCCTTGGTTTTATTGGACTTGCGGAATGCTTGGTTGCCTTAACAGGAAAACACCATGGGGAAGATAAAGATTCATGGCAACTTGGAAAAGAAATTGTTACCTTTATGAGAAATAAGATGGACCAAGCAACAGAAGAACATTGCTTGAATTTCACTTTAATTGCAACTCCTGCCGAGGGACTATCAGGGAAGTTTATCAAAAAGGATTGTGCTGAGTTTGGAACTATTACAGGTGTAACCGATCATGATTACTATACAAATTCATTTCATATTCCAGTTTATTATCCTATTCAAGCAATTAATAAAATACGTTTAGAAGGACCGTTTCATGCTCTTTGTAACGGTGGTCATATTACGTATATTGAACTAGATGGGGCGGCAGCGCATAATCAAATGGCTTTAAAACAAATTGTTCAAGCAATGGCACAGTATGAAGTAGGATATGGTTCAATTAATCACCCAGTGGATCGTTGTAAATGTTGTGACTATAATGGAGTGATTGAAAATGAGTGCCCTAGCTGTGGAAATATAGAAGATCATCATATTGAAAGAATTCGCCGTATTACTGGATATCTTGTAGGGGACATGTCAAAATGGAACAATGCAAAGCGTAGTGAAGAAGCAGATCGTGTGAAACATAAATGAAGGTAATGAATATTATTCATGATAGTGTAGTAGATGGTGAAGGGTTACGGACAGTTGTGTTTTTTGCCGGTTGTCCGCATCATTGTTTAGGTTGCCATAACCCCAAATCATGGAATCTTTATAATGGTACCGAGATGAGTGTGAAAGATATTATAAAAGAAATTTCCACAAATCCTCTAACTGATGTAACATTTTCAGGTGGTGACCCATTTTTTCAAGCTATCGAGGTCAAAGAAGTTGCAAAGGCAGTAAAAAGTTTAAACAAAAATCTTTGGATTTACACTGGTTATACACTAGAAGAGATACAAAACTCACAAAACAAAGATATGATTGAGCTGTTACATTATGGAGATGTTTTAGTTGATGGAAGATTTGAAATCGAAAAAATAGATTTGACACTTCCATTTCGCGGAAGCTCAAATCAACGTATTATACGACTAAAATAAATATAATTTCCTTGCTCTTTTTCGATTATTAGTCATTACTAATCCAATATTTATGAGCAGAAAGCATCTGCTCATAAATATTGGAAATATACAATAAAAAATTTATAAAAAGGGCCATGCTCAATTCTTACACTTTTTTTGCAATGCTTTTGGAACATATACACAAAAAGGTTCGCTTTCCATGTAATCCCCCGTAATCGCAAATGCCCTAGAACGAGATCCCCCACAAACATATCGAAACTCACAAACACCGCATTTTCCTTTATAATTGTCTGGATTACGAAGGCTTTGAAAAATAGGAGAGTTTCGATAAATTTCAGCTATCGGTTTTGATTTAATATTCCCGGTTTTAATTGGCAATAACCCACTTGGGTATACATCTCCAATATGAGAAATAAATACAACTCCATTTCCATCGTTCACTCCTTTTGGAGCGCGTCCAAATCCATTAATTCCGTCCATCATCCCTTCCATTAGTACATCCCTATATTGAATAATTTGATCGATTTTTTTAATCCCTTTCATTTTTTCTTGAAGAACAACGCGTCTATAGTGCTGAGCAGCTGTGGTTTTTATATCAAAAGAAACCGTTCTGCTAAGCTGGTATAGCCAGCGGAACACTCTTTCATGTTGAATTGGTGAAATCATATCTTCCTCTTTACCACGTCCTGTTGGGACTAAGAAAAATACACTCCACAACACACAACCTAATTCTTCTACTAAAATTGCCATATCTTTAAGTACACTCAAATTATAATTAGAAACAACTGTATTAATTTGAATAGGGATGTTTAATTCGTTTAAATGATGAATTGCATCCATTGTTAATTTAAATGATCCCTCTGTTCCTCTAAAATGATCGTGTACTTCAGCTGTTGGTCCATCTATACTAAATGCCCATCTAGCAATCCCAACCTCTTTTGCTTTTTTAATCGCTTCTTTAGTAACCTTTGGAGTAGCACTGGGCGTCATAGAAACCCGAATACCTTTCTTCACCGCGTATTCCGCAATATCATATATATCCGAACGCATTAATGGATCCCCACCAGTAAAAACAAGCATCGGATTATCCATTTCATAAATATCATCAATTAGTTTTTTTCCTTCTTCTAATGTTAACTCAAAAGGATCACGATAATGCTGTGCTTCAGCACGACAATGTAGACATTTTAATTTACATGCTCTTGTTAACTCCCATATTACAATAAATGGGTTTTTATTATAATCACGATTTGTCAAAAAGAAAGCCTCCCATCAACTTACATACTATATTGTAAAATTATATGTTCATTTATGTTGTGAGTTTTATCACGCATAAGTTTTTAGCAATTAAAAATCCCTCACCAAAA
>NZ_JBNLYE010000365.1:0-3864 GCF_050172095.1 Bacillus sp. GMs2/2 | reverse complement strand
TATCAAATTGCACGAAAAAAATAAAGGATTCTGACAATTTATGACTAATAACAGAAATAAGGGGCAACATTTGTAAAATATATTTTTAACTGGGGGTTTTGTATGATTCAAGTTCGAAATCTAGTAAAATCATTCGGTTCACTTGATGTGTTAAAAGGAATTGATTTAGAAGTAAAAGAAAAAGAAGTTGTTGTTTTAATTGGTGCCAGTGGTTCTGGTAAAAGTACATTACTTCGCTGTCTTAACTTTTTAGAAATGTACGATGAAGGCGAAATTCACTTACAAGGTGAGCGAATTGATCCAAAGCATTCAAATTTAAATAAAGTCCGTGAAAATGTCGGTATGGTTTTTCAGCACTTTAACCTCTTTCCTCATATGACCTCACTAGAAAACATCATAGAAGCACCTATTCACGTAAAAAAATTAGAGAAAGCAAATGCAAAGGATATTGGAACTCAACTTCTCCAAAAAGTCGGCCTTCAAGATAAAGCGGATGTAACTCCTCATCTTCTTTCAGGTGGTCAAAAACAGCGCATTGCCATTGCACGAGCTCTTGCAATGAGCCCTAAGATTATGCTATTTGATGAGCCTACCTCAGCTTTAGACCCTGAACTTGTTGGAGAAGTATTGCAAGTTATGAAAGAACTTGCTGAAGAAGGGATGACAATGGTTATTGTTACTCATGAAATGAATTTCGCAAGAGATGTAGCTGATCGCGTCATCTTTATGGATGATGGAAAGATTGTAGAAGATGCTCCGCCAGCACAATTCTTTTCAGCTCCATCACATGAACGGGCAAAACAATTTTTACGCAACGTTTTATAATGTAACTTTTGTTTCGAACGAAAAACAATACATTCATACGGTGCACAACTAATCATCCAAATAAAATATTTCAATAACATACTAAAAAACCATCCGTATGATCAATATATAGGAGGGGTTTTATGAAAAGAAAACTATTAACCATTGTTGCTAGCATTACACTATGTACATCTTTCATACTAGGAGCTTGTAGCAAAGAAAGCTCTACTACTTCAACAAATGGTGAAAAAGAATTTCGCTATGCGATGAGTGGATTATACAAACCTTTTAACTATAAAGAAAATGACGGCAAACTTGTCGGTTTTGATGTAGAAATCGGTGAAGCTCTTGCTAAAAAGATGAACATGAAGGCTACGCCAGTTACAAACCCATGGGAAACGCTGATTCAAGGTCTTCAAGCGAAGAAATATGATGTAATACTGGGTAGTATGGCAATTACAGAGGAGCGCTTAAAAGCTGTTAGTTTCTCAAATCCGTACTATCGCTCTGGCGCCCAAATTTTTGTAGCTAAAAAGAATAACGCTATCTCTTCTCCAGAAGATTTAAAAGGTAAGAAAATTGGTGTTGTAAAAGCTAGTACCTTTAAAAATCTTGTTGCAAAATATACAGATCAAATCACTGAATATGACAGCGATATTACTGCTCTTATGGATTTAGAGCCTGGGCGTGTTGACGCAGTAATTACGGATCAAATGGTTGGTCTACGTATGATAAAAGAAGGAAAATCAAATATAAAAGAAGCCGGAAAACCATTAAATCTTGATGAAATGGGAATTGCTATTCGCAAAGATGATAAAGAAATGGTTGAGAAAGTAAATAAAGCGTTAGATGAAATCATTAAAGATGGTACGTATGAAAAAATCAGTAAAAAATGGTTCGGGCGTAATATTCTCGGTGAAGAGGAAAAAACGAAGTAAGTTAGCCATTCAAAAGATTCATAAACAGTGCCCCACTGATTAAATGTTCATTTTATGTGGGGCATTTCATTCTCTACTAAAATCTATACAATATGAGGTGAAACACATGTTTGAAATTTTTATCTCTACCTATCCCACACTCTTAAAGGCTACTATTGTCACATTACAATTAACATTAACCTCCCTAGTACTCGGTTCATTAATTGGATTATTATTTGCTTTCTTTCGAATCTCGAATAACAAAGTTTTAAATAGCATTGCTCATATCTATATTGCTATTATTCGTGGTACACCTTTAATCGTTCAAATCGCAATTCTCTATTTTGGCATTACATCTGTCATTGTTTTCTCCCCTTTTTGGGCAGGAGCAATCGCTTTAGCAATTCATAACGGTGCATATATTACGGAAATTTTCCGTGGATCCATTCAATCCGTCGACCGGGGACAATTGGAAGCCGCTCGCTCCTTAGGTATGCCTTACCCTTTAGCTATGCGCCGGATTATATTACCACAAGCATTTCGTCTGTCTCTTCCTCCTCTAGGAAACCAATTTATTATCGGATTAAAAGACTCTTCACTTGTCGCTTACGTAGGACTGTCCGAGTTATGGGGATCAGGTTTATCAATTGCAGCAGGTAACTTCCAACAATTAGATACTTACATAATCGTTGGTGTATACTATCTCGTACTTGTTCTTCTATTTACTTATTTTGTTAATCTCTTAGAAAAACGACTACAACGAAAAGAAACTAACTCCGTCCAATTCCATAAAAAGAACAAAAAGGAAGTTTCTTTATAAGAAAAAGCAAGCCTGAGATGGCTTGCTTTTTCATTGCAAAAATATATTAATTTTTACTGATTTACTTTTTTAATACTCTTTTCTTCCTCTATATGTTCCTCACGATATGAAATATTATGAGGATCTAGTCCATTTCCTAAAGAACCATAGAAATGCTCTCTATGCGGATCCACTAATTCACTTCCTTGATAATACACACGTGGTGTATTCCATAGCGCTGCCAAAGCTTTTGTCATCGGCATCTCATGATAGCGTTCCGGCCACATTTCTTTAATCTTCTCTTTTACTAACGGATAGTATTTAGAACTCATAGCAGGAAACAGATGATGTTCTGTATGATATGAGAAATTGAAATGTAAAACGTCTACCCAGCGCGGCACTGTTACTGACAAACAGTTTGCTAACGGATCATTTACTGGAACAATTGGATTTAAGCGGTGATTTGTTGCGATATATGCCATTACAATAAAGTTAGCAATTAACAACGGAATGACATATGCAAATAACCATTTTCCAGGTCCCATAATAAACAATAAACTAATCCAAACTGTCCAAGGCAAAAGAAGTTGAAGCCATACAGATTTTTGATTGGATGACTTGAACTCTTTTATAAAATGAAAGAACATTCGAGTCGAATGCAATGTAAATTGAATTGTTAGTGACAGAAAACTAAAGAATGAACGTACATGTAAAGGCATACGATATACCCAACTCAAAAACTTACTCTTCTTAAGTTTCTCAAGTGTCGGCCATGCATCCGGATCATTCTCTTCATGCTGTGTATGAACATGATGCGTTGCATTATGCCACTTTCTCCAAAGCTTTGGCCCTGTTGATAATGGCATAAATGCAATCGCGCCTAAGAAATCACGAAGCCATGCCTTTCTTACAACAGTTCCATGTAAAATTTCATGCCCTAAAAATCCAAGTGAAGCAAAACATAATCCAAGAACAATCGCAATTCCTAGATTCGCCCACACATTCAATTCAAATACACCAATCGATATTAACCCCGCCAATGCCACAAGCAAATAAGCCAGTCCACCAAATAAACGAGTAGGCACTGGTTTAAATGCTTTTTTCGGCAAATGTGGTGATACACGTGCTGCATACCACCCAAACGTATGAAGCTCCTTCATCCTTTTGCTCCTTTCTTATGCCGCGCCTTGCGCAACTTACATATATCAATTCTTGCTTCCAGATTGATTTTACTAGATGATCCAAAAAGCATCTATTATAAGGAAAATATACTCACTCTATCGTCACTTATTTTTCGCTTTTATTATCAATGAAAAACATTTCTCTTTTTACTCTCTATCAACC
>NZ_JBNLYE010000364.1:0-3872 GCF_050172095.1 Bacillus sp. GMs2/2 | reverse complement strand
AAAGATTTCTCCTTCTTATCCAGTTTACAAAGAGAGCGGTCGTACAAGTTATATGAATTAAGTTATAAAAACAATGGTAAAGGAGTGTACGGAATGAAAACTAAAATAATGACAGGATTTTTAATAACATCCATTGTAACTGGAGCAACTATTCCTATCAATACTCTCGCAACACCAATCGTTCAAGCAGAAACTCAACAAGAAAACATGGATATTTCTTCATCATTACGAAAATTAGGTGCGCATTCTAAATTAGTCCAAACGTATATTGATCAATCTTTAATGAGTCCTAATGTACAGCTAGAGGAAGTCCCAGCTTTAAATACCAATCAATTCCTAATCAAACAAGATATGAAGGAATGGTCATCGGAACTCTATCCACAGTTAATTCTATTAAATTCAAAAAGTAAAGGATTTGTAACAAAATTTAATAGTTATTACCCGACATTAAAATCGTTTGTAGACAATAAAGAAGATAGAGAAGGGTTTTCGGATAGACTTGAAGTACTTCAAGAAATGGCTATGACGAATCAAGAAAATGCGCAACGACAAATCAATGAATTAACAGATCTTAAATTACAGCTTGATAAAAAATTAAAAGATTTTGATACTAATGTGGCAACTGCGCAAGGCATACTAAGTACAGATGGAACAGGAAAAATAGATCAGTTAAAAAATGAAATATTAAATACAAAAAAAGCAATTCAAAATGATTTACAGCAAATTGCATTAATACCAGGGGCTTTAAATGAACAGGGATTTGCTATATTCAAAGAAGTTTATAGTCTTTCAAAAGAAATTATTGAACCGGCTGCTCAAGCAGGGGTGGCAGCGTATAACAAAGGAAAAGAAATTAACAACTCTATTTTAGAAGCGGAGAAAAAAGCGGCGCAAGAAGCGACAGAACAAGGTAAAACTGCTCTAGAGATTGAAGCAGCAAAAAAAGCAGCTCGTGAAGCAATTGAGAAAAGCAAACAAGGTGAAATAGCAGCCGCAGCCGCAGCAAAAACACAAGAGTATGACCTGATGAAGGTCATTGATACCGAAAAGATTAAGAAAACATTTGGCGTTTTTGCTGAAGTAAATAAATTAACAGCAGAACAGCGAGCATATTTAGATGATTTAGAGAAACAAAATCAAAAAATATATGATTTAACAACGAAATTATCAATAGCTGATTTACAAAAATCAATGCTTCTTCTTACACAAAATGATTTGCATACGTTTGCAAATCAAGTAGATGTAGAACTTGATCTACTAAAGCGCTATAAAGAAGATTTAAATCTAATAAAAAATAGCATTACAAAATTATCTACTAATGTTGATACAACTAACGAGCAGTCTCAAAAAGATACATTAAGACAATTAAAAAATGTAATAAGTTACCTTGAAGAACAAGTATATAAATTTTAATATTGCGTTTTTTGGGAATTCATAAAGATTATAAGCATTTAGCGAAAGAAGGAGAATAGTCATGAAAAAATTTCCATTCAAAGTACTAACTTTAGCTACATTAGCAACTGTTATAACTGCTACTACCGGTAACACTATTCATGCATTTGCACAAGAAACGACCGCTCAAGAACAAAAAGTAGGCAATTATGCATTGGGCCCCGAAGGACTGAAGAAAGCATTAGCTGAAACAGGGTCTCATATTCTAGTAATGGATTTATACGCAAAAACAATGATTAAGCAACCAAATGTAAATTTATCTAATATCGATTTAGGCTCAGAGGGGGGAGAGTTGCTCAAAAATATTCACCTTAATCAAGAGCTGTCACGAATCAATGCGAATTACTGGTTAGATACAGCGAAGCCACAGATTCAAAAAACTGCTCGTAATATTGTAAATTACGATGAACAATTTCAAAATTATTACGACACATTAGTAGAAACTGTACAAAAGAAAGATAAGGCAGGTCTAAAAGAGGGTATAAATGATTTAATTACTACAATCAATACAAATTCAAAAGAAGTTACAGATGTGATTAAGATGCTACAAAACTTCAAAGGGAAACTATATCAAAATTCTACAGATTTTAAAAATAATGTTGGTGGTCCAGATGGGAAAGGTGGATTAACTGCAATATTAGCAGGTCAACAGGCAACGATTCCACAACTTCAAGCTGAAATTGAGCAACTTCGTTCTACTCAGAAAAAACATTTTGATGATGTATTAGCATGGTCAATTGGTGGTGGATTGGGAGCAGCTATTTTAGTTATTGCAGCTATTGGAGGAGCGGTAGTTATTGTTGTAACTGGCGGTACAGCAACACCGGCTGTTGTTGGTGGACTCTCGGCTCTTGGCGCAGCTGGTATCGGTCTAGGAACTGCGGCTGGTGTCACAGCATCTAAGCATATGGACTCCTATAATGAAATTTCTAACAAAATCGGAGAATTAAGTATGAAAGCAGATCGTGCTAATCAAGCAGTTCTTTCGCTTACTAACGCGAAAGAAACATTGGCATATTTATACCAGACTGTAGATCAAGCGATATTGTCTCTAACAAATATTCAAAAGCAATGGAATACAATGGGCGCAAATTATACAGATTTATTGGATAATATCGATTCTATGCAAGACCACAAATTCTCTTTAATACCAGATGATTTAAAAGCCGCTAAAGAAAGTTGGAATGATATTCATAAAGATGCAGAATTCATTTCAAAAGATATTGCTTTTAAACAGGAGTAGAACTGAAATTTAAAACCTAAATTGGAGGAAAATGAAATGATAAAAAAAATCCCTTACAAATTACTCGCTGTATCGACGCTATTAACTATTACAACTGCTAATGTAGTTTCACCAGTAACAACTTTTGCAAGTGAAATTGAACAAACGAATAATGGAGATACGGCTCTTTCTGCAAATGAAGCGAGAATGAAAGAGACCTTGCAAAAGACTGGATTATTTGCAAAATCTATGAATGCCTATTCTTATATGTTAATTAAGAATCCTGATGTGAATTTTGAGGGAATTACCATTAATGGGTATGTAGATTTACCTGGTAGAATCGTACAAGATCAAAAGAATGCAAGGGCACATGCTGTTACTTGGGATACGAAAGTAAAAAAACAGCTTTTAGATACATTGAATGGTATTGTTGAATACGATACAACATTTGATAATTATTATGAAACAATGGTAGAGGCGATTAATACAGGGGATGGAGAAACTTTAAAAGAAGGGATTACAGATTTACGAGGTGAAATTCAACAAAATCAAAAGTATGCACAACAACTAATAGAAGAATTAACTAAATTAAGAGACTCTATTGGACACGATGTTAGAGCATTTGGAAGTAATAAAGAGCTCTTGCAGTCAATTTTAAAAAATCAAGGTGCAGATGTTGATGCCGATCAAAAGCGTCTAGAAGAAGTATTAGGATCAGTAAACTATTATAAACAATTAGAATCTGATGGGTTTAATGTAATGAAGGGTGCTATTTTGGGTCTACCAATAATTGGCGGTATCATAGTGGGAGTAGCAAGGGATAATTTAGGTAAGTTAGAGCCTTTATTAGCAGAATTACGTCAGACCGTGGATTATAAAGTAACCTTAAATCGTGTAGTTGGAGTTGCTTACAGTAATATTAATGAAATGCACAAGGCGCTTGATGATGCTATTAACGCTCTTACTTATATGTCCACGCAGTGGCATGATTTAGATTCTCAATATTCGGGCGTTCTAGGGCATATTGAGAATGCAGCTCAAAAAGCCGATCAAAATAAATTTAAATTCTTAAAACCTAATTTAAATGCAGCGAAAGACAGTTGGAAAACATTACGAACAGATGCTGTTACATTAAAAGAAGGAATAAAGGAATTAAAAGTGGAAACTGTTACTCCACAAAAATAGGGAAATATTAATT
>NZ_JBNLYE010000363.1:0-3874 GCF_050172095.1 Bacillus sp. GMs2/2 | reverse complement strand
ATATTGTTTTGATGGATAAATATAGTACGTATTATGATGGGTATGAAGCTTCTGTAAAGGCAGCAAAAGGAGATGTATTGTTATTTTTAGATAGTAATTTTTTATTATCTTCAACTGAAATGAAGAATTTTATTGAGCCAGTTGTTACAAATCAGGCGGATGTAGTATTAAACAAAATAGATAAATTTATAGAAGTTGGTAAATGTCCGAATATGGATATTGTTTGGAGAAAAATGTTAAATGAAATTTTAAGTCGACCAGATTTAAAAAGCAATTCAATACTTTCATTACCATATGCACTTACGAAAGAAGTAGTGGTAAATATCGGGTTTGATTATATAAAAGATATCGTTCTAGCTCATATGAACATAGTGAATCAAGGCTGGCGGATTAACAATCAATATGCAATAAGAATGTTATCTAAAGATGAAATGTTAGAAGAAGAAGGGTATTTATTTAAAAAAGAATTATTAGAAAATGAAAAAGAGAAAGTGGAAAAATATTTAATTGGTATATCCAAATGGATAGAGAAAAAGGGAAGAAGAGTAGGTTTTACTGATGCAGGAAAAAGAAGAGATATTATTCAAAGAGTAGGTGAAAGCAAGCAGTATCCTTCGTATCATCGAGGCTGGGGAATGCATTCTTCAATTTATAACGGGAAACAGCTTTCTGTCATTATACCAGTACAAAATGAAGAAGAGACTATAGAACAAGTAATACTTGAGGCGAGAAAAATAGAACCACTAGAAATAATTGTCGTTGTAAATGGTTCGACAGATCAAACGGCTAATATTGCTAAAAGACTTGGTGTTACTATTATTGAATATAACGAACGACTTGGTCATAATGTTGGACGTGCTATTGGAGCGCTTGAAGCTACAGGAGATATTCTTTTATTTATTGATGGTGATTTTAGTGTTTCAGGAAGTAATTTGCATCATTTTACAAAAGCAGTTTCAGCTGGTGTAGACATAGCATTAAATGATTTGAATCCGATGTTACATCCTCCGTTTTATGTTGTAGACGTCGTAAAATATATGCTTAATTTAGCATGTAATCGTCCAGAATTAAGCAATGGCTCATTAGTAGCAATTCCACATGCTATGAGTAGATCATGTTTAGATGCAATAGGCTGGGAAAGCTTACTATGCCCTAGTCTTGCACAAGTAAAAGCTATATTACAAGGGTATAGAGTAGAATGTGTACATTACGTTGATGTTGTAAAACCGAATAGAATTCGTTTAATGGAGAATGTAAGTCACAATGGACATCCTCCGGCAGTATTAAGAATAATTGGTGATCACGTTGAAGCTCTCTCTTACTTAATAGAACATCTTGAAATAGATGGAAAGGGTGATTAAACTGTTAGACCAGTACAAAAAAATTAACATTTCATATGAACAATTATGGCAAATGGATTTTCAAATTACAGAACCATTTATACTCAAGGTTGATTGGGATAAAGTAACGTATGAATTTTTAATTCGTATTAAGCCCGATGCTTCTAACACTATTGTTTTTGGATCCGGAGCAGGTGGGTTTCAAGAACAGCCAATTGGTCCACCTATTTTTCATCGACATTCTTGGATGGATGAATTTGAAGATACTGTTATATATTATAATGACCCTACGTTATATCTTGGAAAATTATCTTTAGGCTGGGGACAGGGAGAGTTAAATAGATTTTATTTACAAGATATAGCAAATATTTTAGAAATAGTATTTGCAAAGTTAAAAGTTGATTCGAAAAATGTGTTGTTTTATGGCAGTTCCGGGGGAGGATTTATGTCTTTAATTTTAGCTGGATTCGTTAAGGGCTCCACAGCTTTAATTAATAATCCTCAAACAAATTTATTAAAATGGATACCTGTACCAATAAATCTAGTTTTCGATTTGTCTTATCCAAATTTATCAAGAGAAGAAGTTGAGGAGAAATTTGGCGAAAGAATTAATGTTGTGAAATTTTTTAATCACATTAAATATGTACCGAATATTTATTTTTTGCAAAATTTCGCGTGTGAATTTGATGTGCAAAATCATTTGCTACCATTTATTTCCGAATTAGAGCAACTTGATAAAGACACGGAAGTAAATCAAATTATAATTGACTTATATTTTGATAAAAAAGCAGGGCATGCAGCTGTAGGGAAGAGTGAAACAATTGAATATATAAAAAAAGTAAAACCTAATCAGACTGTAAAAGAAGAACAAAAAGAAGTGGACCTATCAGTCGTTATAGTTTTAGGAGAAGAAAAATCAAAATTGAATCAAATTTTAAATAAAGTGCAGCATATAAAACCGATAGAAATTATTATTGTAGCTGATGATAGAATGAGTGCGATACAATCTATACCAACATTTGTTGAAAGTAACGTTGTTGTGATTGAGGAGAAAAGTAAACGGAAAGCACCAGTTCATGGGGCAAAAATCGCCAATGGTGATGTAGTCTTATTTTTAGATGGGGAAGATGTTATTTTTTCGGTAGAATTAGAGCGATTTATAGAACCGATACTGAAAAAGGAACAGGATGTAATCTTAAATAACATAGACTCCGTATGTTTTGAAAAGATGAGAGTAGAATGGCCAAGTATTGCTATGGTGTATAGAAAAATAGTAAACGATGTATTGGGGCGTATGGATTTAAAATATGATTCGATGTTATCTATGCCATATGCTATTACTAAAAAAGCAATTGAAGACATTGGATATGATATCTTGCAGAACCCTATTCTGTCCCAAGTAACTCTTATTGAGAAAGGGTGGCGACTACAATCCTCGTCAGCTATCACTAACACCTCCTTGAATAATATGCCCGCAAACGAACCCTCTTTCTATAAAAATGAATTAACTAAATTAGAAGTATATGAGATTAAAGAAAATATAAAAGCTTTGGAGAGTTGGTTACAACGAAAAGATGATAGAGGTAACTATACAGATGGAGGAAGAAAAAGAGAAATTATAGAGCAGTTAAAAAAACAAAAGAATTATTCACGTTTCCATAAAGGATGGGGAATGAATTCATCAATTTATAATGGAAAACAGTTATCAATTATTATACCAGCACAAAATGAAGAATCAACGATTAAAGAAGTTATTCTTGAGGCAAGAAAAATTGAACCGAAAGAAATAATTGTTGTCATTAATGGGTCAACAGATCAGACAGAAGTAATCGCTAAGCAATCAGGGGCAACAGTAATTGTTTATGAAGAAAGATTAGGGCATGATGTAGGACGGGCAATTGGTGCACAAGAAGCCATAGGGGATATACTTCTCTTTATTGATGCTGATTTTGCTATTCCAGCAAAAGATCTTCATCCGTTAACGCAAGCTGTTGCGGATGGTGTTGATATGGTTTTAAATGATTTAAATTTAAATCTTAGATTTCCTCTATATATTGTAAGTTTATATAAATATATGTTGAATATTGCTTGTAACCGTAAAGATTTAGGGGTAGGATCTACAATTGCTGTTCCCCATGCTATTAGTAGAAAATGTTTAGAGGGAATTGGCTGGGACACTCTTCACACAGCGTGTGTTGCACAAGTAAAGGCAATATTAGAAGGGTATAAAGTCGGATGTGTCCATTTTGTAGATGTAATGAAACCAAATCGTATTCGTCCAAATGAACACTTCGCAACAGTAGGACATCCACCAGCTGTATTGAGAATTACCGGCGATCATGTAGAAGGGTTTTCTTATTTACTAAAGAATAGGGATTTTAAAGATTTATTTTAATTTGGAAGCTACTTTATTAACCGGCTTGAAATAGCAACGGATAAAGTATGAGTTACGTATTGGAATAAAAGGAGAAGGATCTTGATTGTAATGAGTGAGAACTTAGATGAAGGAATTAGTAGAAAGGAGGAGAAGCATG
>NZ_JBNLYE010000362.1:0-3883 GCF_050172095.1 Bacillus sp. GMs2/2 | reverse complement strand
GAAAGTTAAAATTACACATTTTACCATATACGTACTATAGATTACTCTCATTGCAAATATTATAATACCATAAAAATTTTTCATTTTTTCTTCAAAATAATGAAAGTAAATTACAATAATAGTATGTATTAATAAAGTGATAAAGGAGGTTCATAAAAATGAAAAATATTATCCCTGCACTATTAGTCTATTTTATCGTTTGCGTTATTTCCGTTATCATCCCAGCATCTGAAGGCTATAATTATGTCGGCTGGAAGTTATTTGTTGGGCAAGTGTATGCGATACCTATTTTCTTCATTACTACGATAATCACATTTTATATAAACAAGAAAAAATCTTACGAATAAACGATTATAAGGATAGCTAACGCTATCCTTATTTTAATTCGTTAATCAAAACTTTATATCCTTTCTTCTAAAAAGTTAAACGCAGTTCCTCCGAAATCCAGCTCTCTAATTTTGAAACAGATTCAATATTTTTTCAAAAAGCCCCTGTAATTTACTTTTCAATACTTCCATATCATTAAGCATACACAATGCGACTGTTTAAAAGTTAAAAATTTCTGCTTATTATAAATAAAAAAGGACAAATAGCCAATCTGACTACTTGTCCTTACTGTTCATCTGTACGCAATACGATTAAGCTTGGAATGCTTCTGTTAATACTGGTACGATTTGTTTTTTACGAGATACAACACCTTTTAAAGTAGCTGTATTGTTTTCTAGTGATACGTTGTATGCTTTCTCAACAACGTTTGCTGCTTTACCAATCGCAAGACCGACAGAATCGTTAGTTAAGATATCAGTTACAACGAATAAGAATAGGTCTAAACCTTTTTCTTCTACTACTGCAGAAATTACTTTTTCAAGTTCCGCTTGGTGTACAAGAACGTCATTTGTATCAACAGCGTTTACTTGTGCGATTTCAACTTTCGCATTACCCATTTGGAATTCTTTAGCATCAAGAGAGATTAATTGCTCCATTGTTTTTCCGCTTAAGTCAGCACCAGATTTTAACATTTCTAAGCCGTAGTTATCTGCATCTACACCAGCGATTTCCGCTAATTCACGAGCAGCTGCTACATCTTGTTCTGTGCAAGTTGGAGATTTGAATAGTAAAGAATCTGAAATGATTGCAGATAACATTAAACCTGCAACTTCTTTACGAATTGTTACGCCATTTTCTTTGTACATTTTGTTTAAGATTGTAGCTGTACAGCCAACTGGCTCACAACGATAGTATATAGGATCGCTTGTTTCAAAGTTAGCAATACGGTGATGGTCAATAACTTCTAACACACGAACTGATTCGATATCGTTAGCACTTTGTTGACGCTCGTTATGGTCAACTAAAATAACGTTGTCCACTTCGCTTGCTACTGTCTCAACAAAACGCGGTCCTTCTACTTTAAAATAGTCTAACGCAAATTGAGTTTCACCGCTGATTTCGCCTAAACGTACAGGCTCAGCATTCATTCCTAATTCTTTTTTCAATTCTGCATAAGCAATTGCAGAACAAATTGCATCTGTATCTGGGTTTTTATGCCCGAAAACTAGTACTTTTTCCATGTTTTCCACCTCTTCATGAAAAGGATATCTTAAAGAAGCAAATATGACAATATTTAAAGCATATTTTTTTATAAATAATTGCACTTTCTTCTATATTTTTCATCATTTTCATAAAAAAAATCATCTAAAATGAATTAGATGATCGAAATGTATGTTTCAATTAAAATAGTGTAGGAGCTTGCACTACATTGTTAAAAGCGAAATTTGAGGATAAGCCATTATTCAAAAGGTTTACATCTATAACTTGATAAAACGCATTTCCAGTGTCTGCAATTTCCCAAACAGCTAAAATAAGATGGTATCCACTACGGTCAGTTGGTACATTCGCTTCGTGCGTTACTGTTGTCCCTGGTCTAGCTCCACCGTCATTTTTCACATAGAATGGCACTAAATCTAAATCTGATCGCGTCAAAGGTTTATTGGAATTCCAACCTTTTTTCGTAATATAGTATTTCCACTCTTTCGTACTATGAGGAGCCGTTAGTTTCCACTTGAATGTATTCGTCCCGCCATTTAACGTAACTTTCTTCCACCTATCTACAGTTTGAACATCTAAAGCGGGAAAATGACCAGCCCCTGCAATTTGTCCATCAGAAGGTCCTAGTTGCGGAAATCCACCTATTCCTTCTACGCTTTGAGGTTCATATTGAATCGGTCCACAATTTACATTTACCCCTTGCTTACATAAATAAGATCGGCTCGCTGGTGATTCTACATATCCATGAGCTGAAGCCTTTTCTGAAAATCCAAATGTTAATAATCCCGTAAGTAATACGCCACCACTTAAAATAACTTTCTTCATCTTTTGTAAACTATTCTTTTTCATTCTTTCATCCCCTTCCCATAATAAAGCGAAAATAACTATAGTTGGCTAGTCATCTTCTCTACATTTATTATAAGACGAGAATCATTACTAAAAGAACCCTCTAAAAACTTTCTCAAATTCATTTAGTGCGTTAATTAGATTATAATTAACTATTTTAACACCGCCAGAAAAATATAGACGGTGTTAAAAATAGTCGTTTATTATTCACTTACTAATAATTAAGCACTCTCCCCGTTTGATTATACCTTAAATGTTTTTATAATAAATAACCGTAGCATCTAACTTTCCATTCAGAGAAATTGCATACCCTGGTATTGTTCCAACTTCTTGGTAGTCTAGTGATTTGTACAATTTATTGGAAGGATCTCCTTCTCTTGTATCTAATACTAAAAGAGACCTGTTTTCTTGCTTTGCTCGTTCCTCTGCTTTTTGCATAAGCGCTCGTCCAATACCGTTACGTCTAAAGTTTGGATGAGTCATTAATTTGCAAATCTCAGCTCTATGAATTCCGTTAGGCTTTGTAACTAACTGTAATTGAATACTCCCTGCTACTTCGTTGTTTATTTTAGCCACATACAATATCACTTCTGGCGCTAATACTGTTTGCCAATACTTTGTTGCATCTTTTTGTTCCAGTGGAGGCAAAAAACCAATTGATGCCCCATCATTTACAACCATTTTCAAAAGTTTCGAAAGTTCTTCTATATCATTTTCTAGTTTCTTAATTTCTTCAATTACTAAATTTCGCATTACTTTTCCCCCTTTTGTTTCATTGTAACAATTTTTAAAGAAGGAATAATGAAATAATAAGAGGAATTTATAGTAAGATATGATTTTTTGTGAAAGGATAACGATATGAAATATATATTAGATAGAACATACGCAAAAGAATTACTCGAATGGGCATATGAACAAAACCCGGGCCCTTGGTTTGAACATTCACTACATGTTGCTCATGCAACTGAAAACATAATTATAGAACTTATAAAAAAAGGGTACAAGCTAGATGCTGACATAGCATATAACGCTGCCCTTTTGCATGATATCGGAAGATACAAAGGTTTTACCAAATCGGTCATTCATTCCTATGATGGTTATATGTATATGAATGATTTAGGGTATACAGGAAACGCTGTTATTTGTGTGACACACTCATTCCCATGCAAAAATGAACATATAGATATCGCAGCGGAATGGAGTCTCGTTCCTGACCATATGAGAAGCCGGTTAGTTGAAATATTAAATGAACATTGTAACTACGACTTATACAATAAAGTAATTACTCTTTGTGACGCTCTTGCTGATGCGGATGGCTTTACTACGCTGGAAAGAAGATTAATTTCTGTTGGTTTGCGTCATGGTACAACATCTCATACATCTTTACATTGGAAAGGGTTTTATGCGATTAAGAAAGAATTAGAAGCTTTAATCGGTAAGAGTATATACACAGTTCTTCCTGATGTAGAAAAATCTATTTATGAAGATATAG
>NZ_JBNLYE010000361.1:0-3884 GCF_050172095.1 Bacillus sp. GMs2/2 | reverse complement strand
ATTTAAAAAATTAGATAGGTGGTAGAAATACATTGGCAACTACAAAACCATACAGAGTATTACTATATTACATGTACACAACAATTGAAAACCCAGAAGAATTCGCGGCAGAGCATTTAGCATTTTGTAATTCACTTGAATTAAAAGGAAGAATTCTTGTAGCAAAAGAAGGTATTAACGGAACTTGTTCTGGAACTGTAGAACAAACAGAGAAATACATGGAAGCAATGAACAATGATCCACGTTTTGACGGTATCGTATTTAAAATAGATGAAGCTGATGGTCATGCATTCAAGAAAATGCACGTGCGTCCTCGTCCAGAGTTAGTTACACTTCGTCTAGAAGATGACATTAACCCACACGAAATAACTGGGAAGTATTTAGAGCCAAAAGATTTTTATGAAGCAATGAAACAAGAAGATACAGTTATCATTGATGCACGAAATGATTATGAATTTGATTTAGGTCACTTCAAAGGTGCGATTAAACCTGATATCGAATCCTTCCGTGAATTACCAGATTGGATTCGTGAAAATAAAGAAGTACTTGAAGGTAAAAAGATTTTAACTTATTGTACAGGCGGAATTCGTTGTGAGAAGTTTTCTGGTTGGTTAGTTCGTGAAGGCTATGAAGATGTAAGTCAGCTTCACGGCGGAATTGTAACGTACGGAAAAGACCCAGAAGTACAAGGTGAGCTTTGGGATGGACAATGTTACGTGTTCGATGAGCGTATCGCTGTACCAGTAAACCAAAAAGAACATGTTATCGTTGGTAAAGACCACTTTACAGGTGAACCTTGTGAGCGCTATGTAAACTGTTCAAATCCAGAATGTAATAAGAAAATTTTATGTTCTGAAGAAAACGAAGCGAAATATTTACGTGCATGTTCTAATGAATGTCGTGTAAGTCCACGTAACCGCTACGTAATACAACATGAATTAACGGAAGAGCAAGTAGCTGCTGCATTAGAGCAAATCGAAGCAGGGAAGTAAACTGAATTCTTATAGTAAAAGGGGTACTCCAAGTTTAATTTTGGAGCACCCTTTTTTATTATACGGTTCTGTCATTTGTCGGTTTTTGTCGGTAAGTCGATATATCTTAAAAATCGCTGATATATTTCGAGTTGCGCCGATATAATCGGAAAATCGCTGATGAAAATTTCACTTACTGCAGCGCACCAAGAATTTGAAAATAACCTTCTTTAATTTTTATCTTCTTTCTCTTTAACGGCAGAAAGTACAGTTTGTTTTACCCAAGCTTTTCTTCGTTTATGCTGTAAACCCCATTGGTATAAACTTTGGGCTCCTAAAATAAGTGAAATGACAATGCCGCTAATCGCAATTAATAGAGCGAAAAATTCAAGAGGTGACGATATTTTGTTTGAATCGGTGTTTCTTAAAAGGTCAATCATAGTAAACCCTAACATTTGGCCCACTACAGAGTAGAGCGTTAAAATTAATAATAAGAGGCTATCTTTTTTAGAGGCGACATTTTCTTGATATTTAAACAAACTATCAAGATTTTGTTTCGCGTTCGAGTATAGAACCTCAATATTAAAAAGTTTTCTTAAGCGGAAGAAAATATCTTCACTTTGTGATTGGGATACTAATTCTAAAGAAAAATAATTAGCAGTGAACGAATTGATCGAATAAATTAATTTCTCTATTTCATTAGTATCTTGTTCAATGTTTAGCTCAGCATAGGCGTTTGCCATTTTTAATAAAACAATTTTATGGAATAGGTTTAATAATAAAGCGTAATAAAATTCCCCGTACATTTGACTAGCAAGTTTAGCGATTTCGCGCTCTCCTTCATTTGTTACACATGTAAAAATATGTTCTTCCATTATGAAATAACGATTTGGAGCCCATCTCTGGTAAGCGTGTTTTTTTAAATAGTCATGAATGTAAGGAAGGTTATTTGCACTCACATATGGCTTACCATCACTTGTTAATCCGGAAAGACTAGAAGTACGATAAACATCCACTTCATTAAGTTCCATACCTTCTTTTAGTGACAATAAAGTTTGGACGTACATTCTTTGGTCTTCGAAGAAAGGGAAGGTTTGAAAGTATGAACTTCTTAATCTCTTCTTTTCAAAGAAATCAGTTACGCCATGAAATAAATAACCAAAAATGAATTTTTCAACTTGGGAATACTTTTTTCCGTTACATTCAATACAAATAGTCTCATTTGTATCATTTTTAGTTTCAAGTACACGGAAGCGAGCAGCGAATTCGATTGCTTCAGATAAAGTCATGTTTGGAGCAGTGTTTACTTCTGTTCGAATTGTTAAGAAGCCAAGTTCATAAGGACAAAGTGTTACATCAATAGAGTGTATCTTGAATGGGATTGAAATAAGGTTTGTTGTTAAATGTCCAGTTAAGTTAAGGTCCTTTGAATAACGTTGCAAGCCCTTTTGATGCTCTGAGTGAGGAAAGAGAATTTTATTTGTAAATGAAAGATAGTATGCTTCCATATTTTGATGTGAAACTTTAAACTCCCCATAATATGTATTTTCATCATAGAGATGATCGAGCCGAAAAGGACGGAAATCGTTTTTTTGTAAGAAAGGGAACATATTTTGTTCATATCCAGCTTTAAACGAAAACGGGAATATAAATTGAAATATAGCTGTTGCTACATCTTTTTCCTCAATTGCTTGTATTGCCTCCATCTACATTGTTTCCTTTCCATATATGCTATAGAAACAACATGCCCAAATTTATTTGAAAATAACCACTGTTTTATACTCGATTGAGAGTGAAAATTCAGCTTATTTAGCAGAGGACATGTATAATGTTATGTATACAAAAAGTTATAAAATTGTATTTTGAAGAGGGGGATGCTGTATGCGGATTTTAGTATTAGGCGCTGGTGGAGTCGGAGGATTTTTTGGTGGCAGATTAGTCGAAAAGGGAGAAGATGTTACATTTCTTGTTCGTAGTAAACGGAAAAAACAATTAGAGGAAAGAGGACTTGTAATCCGAAGTGTTAACGGGGATTTTTCCTTTCAACCGAAATTAATAACGAAGGAAGAGA
This sequence comes from Bacillus sp. GMs2/2, assembly GCF_050172095.1. Lineage (NCBI taxonomy): Bacteria > Bacillati > Bacillota > Bacilli > Caryophanales > Bacillaceae > Bacillus > Bacillus sp. GMs2/2. Next base: position 842 of record NZ_JBNLYE010000361.1, on the reverse strand, counting down.
GAACTTCTCCATTTGATGTCATTTTATTTTCAACAAAAGCGTATCACTTAAACGAGGCAATTCAAGATTTGAAGCCGTTTGTTGGCGAAGGTACTGTAATCATTCCATTGTTAAATGGTATCGCTCATTTATCACTATTACAAAAAGAATTCGGCGAAGAAAAAGTAATTGGCGGTTTATGCTTTATCGAGACGACGTTAAACGATCAAGGAGAAATTGTACAAACTAGCGCTGCCAACAGACTTGTGTTTGGAGAAATTAAGTCTCAAAGTTCAGAGAGAGTAAAGCATATTTCTAAAGCATTTGCAGGTACGAAATCTAGTTTTGTTTTAAGTGAAAATATTACGCAAGATATGTGGCATAAATATTTATTTATTACTGTAATGTCCGGTGTGACAACGTTAATGCGTGCACCAATTGGACCAATTCGTGAAAGTGAAGGCGGCCGTGATTTTATCCGTAATGTATTTGAGGAATCTGTACAAATTATGAAAGTATTAGGAGCTCCAATAAAGGTTAATATTGCCCAGGAACATATGAAAACGATTGATAAAATTTCGTATGATATGAAGTCATCGATGCAACGTGATATGGAGAAGGGTTCGTTTATTGAAGGGAAGCACTTGCAAGGATATTTACTGGATGTAGCAGAGCAATTTTCTATAACGGCACCATTATTAAGCACTATATATCAAAATTTAAAGGTGTATGAAGAGATGACCTTTAACAGATCTGTAATAGAATTAGATGTATGAAAAAATAAAAAAGATAGCAATATATAAGTGTATTGCTATCTTTTTTATTTTTTTGTATGACAAATTATTTATTTCTTTTCGTTCTAT
>NZ_JBNLYE010000360.1:0-3890 GCF_050172095.1 Bacillus sp. GMs2/2 | reverse complement strand
ATTAATATAATATGGTTATTTATGGGTATTTAACATGTTTTTTCATTTTGAGGGGTGACCCATTTTTTTAGCTTGATAGCGATGTGGCGGTAACCCATAAAGATAAAAAATGACTATATGCAATTAATGCATATAGTCATTTTTTAATTACATATCTCCAGAGCACATTTTACTTTTTGGGTTTAAAATACGATATAAGGCACAACCAGCTAAATATCCACTTTCGCCGTCTTTCCAGCTATCAGTCCAGCCGCCTTCTGTTTCTAAAATTTCTTCTTCAGTTAAGTCTACGAATTTTTCAGTATTTAATTCCATGAAAAAACCCTCCTATTTAGTAAAAAATCCAAAATAAATTATTTTTCGTTATAAAACAGTTTATTAATAGATAGATTTAAAGATTTTAATTACATATCTCCAGAGCACATTTTGCTCTTTGGATTCCAAATACGATATAAAGCACAACCAGCTAAATATCCACTCTCGCCACTTTTCCAGCTATCAGTCCAGCCGCCTTCTGTTTCTAAAATTTCTTCTTCAGTTAAGTCTACGAATTTTTCAGTGTTTAGTTCCATGAAAAGCCCTCCTGTTTTTGGAAAATTATATTGCTAAGAATTTAGATAATTCAAAACAACTTTCGTTTACCATTATATAGAAAAATGTATTATTTTGTCTAGTCTTTTTATTGATATAATTTAGAAAATTTAGTTTGTGTGCTATAATAATATATGGATAATTGATTTCAAAAATTAAAATGAAGGGAAGAGAAATTTTGTTTGAAAGTTTTCCATATATTAAACAGCATGATTTACAAGATTGTGGACCAGCATGTCTTGCAATGATATCAAGGCATTATGGACTCTCCTTATCAATTGCAAAAATTCGTGAAGTTTCAGGAACAGATTTGAGGGGAACAAATGTTAAAGGATTATTGGAAGCGGCTACAAAGTTAGAATTTGAGGCGAAAGGTGTAAAGACAAAAGATTTAGAGGCTTTAAAGGAGATTCCTTTACCAGCCATAGCTCATGTTGTAATAGACAAAAGCTTGTTACATTATATTGTTATTTATAAAGTAAAGAAGGATAAAGTTTATGTCGCAGATCCTGCAAAGGGTCTTGTTACTTATAAATTAAAAGATTTTGCGGAAATTTGGACAGGTATTTTAGTTTTGATGTCTCCAAAACCAAGCTTTAAGCCAGGAAAGCTATCTCCAAATATATTTAGCCAATTTATTGCGTTATTAAAGCCACAAATTCCTTTGCTGATCCCGTTGTTCTTTGCTTCTATATTCTTTAATTTATTTGGTTTGCTAGGTACATTTTATTTTAAAATATTAATTGATGATATTGTAACCAATAAATTGGTACAAACTTTACATATAATTTCCATAGGTATCATAATATTATATGTATTTAAAGTGGTATTGTCTTATTTTAGAACACATTTAATATTATATTTTAGTAGAAGAATTGATATACAGCTTATGTTAGGGTACTATCGTCATGTTGTAGGATTACCCATGAATTTTTTTGAGACTAGAAAAGTTGGAGAAATTATTTCTCGATTTATGGACGCGAGCAAAGTGCGTGATGCATTATCTACTACAACGGTAACATTAATGATTGATACTTTAATGGTTATAGCGGGAGCAATTATACTATATATGCAAAATGCTTATTTATTTGGAGTAACTCTTTTACTTATTCCCTTATATATATTAATAATGTTGTCATTCCATAACCCATTTCAAAATATGAATCGTAAAGAAATGGAGAGTAACGCAAAATTAACCTCTTATCTAGTTGAAAGCTTAAATGGGATTTCAACTGTAAAATCCTATAATGCAGAAAAAGAGGTGTTTTTCCAAACAGAAAAACGTTTTGTGAATTTATTGAAATATATCTTTAAAAAAGGAATGTTAATAAATTTACAAGGCTCTTTAAAAATGGGAATAGAATTAATCGGTGGAACAATAATACTATGGGTTGGTGCTATGCAGGTATTAAAAGGAAATATGACTATAGGTGAATTAATAACATATAATGCACTTTTAGTATACTTTTTAAATCCAATTCAAAATTTAATAGGTATTCAGCCAATGATACAATCTGCAGTCGTGGCTGCTGAAAGATTAAATGAAATTTTCGAATTAGAATTAGAAAAAACTGAAATGGAATCTAATAAAGTATCTCCGAAACGCTTATCAGGTGAAATTAGTTTTAAAGACGTCACTTTTCGTTATGGTACCAGAAAAAACGTACTATCTGGTTTAAACTTCTCTATCAAACCTGGAAATCAAGTAGCATTTGTTGGTGAAAGCGGATCAGGAAAAACAACGATTTCTAAGTTATTAATGGCTTACTATGAACCTCAGGAAGGTAATATTTATTATGATAATTATGATACAAAAGAGATTAGTCGAACTGCATTAAGAGAAAAAATTGCCTATGTTTCGCAGGAATCATTTTTTTTCAGTGGCTCCATTTATGAAAATTTAAAATTTGGTTTAAATCGTCAAATTGATTTGGCAGAAGTTATTGAAGTGTGTAAACAGGCATGCATTCATGAATTTATTAGTGAATTACCTCTAAGGTATGAAACGTTACTAGAGGAAAATGCTTCAAATTTATCAGGTGGACAACGGCAACGTTTAGCAATTGCACGAGCGCTATTAAAAAATCCGGATATTTTGATTTTAGATGAAGCAACTAGTAATTTGGACTCAACAACAGAAAAGAAAATTACAGATGTAATAAAAGAATTTAGTAAGCAAGGAATAACAGTAATTATTATTGCTCATAGATTAAGTACTATCCAACATGCAGATCAAATTTTTGTAATGCAGCAAGGAGAAATTTTCGAACAAGGTTCCCATGAAGAATTGTTGACTAAAAAGTGCGAATACTATCGTTTGTGGAGAAACCAGACTGTTCATATAGAATATATTGAGTCACAGTCTTTACAAGCTGAGGTGAAGATGTAATGAATAGAATTTATGATTTTGAAGAGTTAACGGATAGTGTTGAATTATTGAATAGAAAACCACCTCGGTTTATAGTATGGTTTTTAATTTTTCTATTTGGTTCCCTTGCAATTTCATTATTTTGGATATGTACAGGTGAAATAAATATCGTAAGTAGTGGAACTGCCATTGTAAAAAACAAATCTGAAACGAGTATTATTAGAAGCCAGAATGATGGAATAATAGAAGATATTGTCATTACCAATGGAGACTTTGTAAAAAAGGGAGATTTATTATTTAGATTCAAAAGTAATAAATCTGAAGAAATAGAGGTTAAAGCGAAGGCAGAAGGAATTGTTCAATTTTCAGATACTATCCAGGATGGAGATATATTTAAAATTGGGCAAGAAATACTTTCAATTGTTCCAAAGGGTAGTGCAAAATATGCACAGTTAACATTACTAGCAAAAGATATAAAAGGTATAAAATTAGGTGATAAAGTAAATTATTCATTTAATTCAGATACAACAAATGAAGAGTTGGGAACTGTAACTTATATTGCGGCTCAACCTATATTTGATAAGGATTTAAAAGAATATGTATATAGATTGGAAGCGACAATGGATTTTAAGGAAGCTCAAGAGCTACCGATAGGTATAAGTGGGAAAGTTTCTATAATAACGGGATCAAAGCCTATTTGGAAAAGTTTACTTAAATTTTAAAATAAAAAAAGAAAATCCTTAATTTTATAGGATTTTCTTTTTTTTATTTCTTTTTTTTATTATTTCTTCTAATTCTTCACAAAAATTCTTGAGGTTATTAGAATTACCTCTTAAATCCTGAATGTTATACTTTCCTATATGTTTTCTAACTTTTAAATTAAGAAGTATCCATCTACCATGCTTTTCTATTAGATCATTAAATTCTTTTT
>NZ_JBNLYE010000359.1:0-3907 GCF_050172095.1 Bacillus sp. GMs2/2 | reverse complement strand
TTTATGATTTACGTTATACACATGCTACGCTACTTTTGAAACAAGGTATACATCTAAAGACTGTAAGTGAACAATTCAGTTATAAAGATATGTTCATAACATTAAATCGCTATTCACATGTTTTGCCTGGAATGCAGGAGGATGCTGTTAAAATATGTAGTGAAAAACCATTTGAATAGTAATATTTACAAATATAAAAAATGCGGTTTCTCCTCTCAAGAGAAACCGCAACATATCAATGTTTTTACTATATTTTAAACTGACTCGTATACAGATCAAAATAAAACCCTTTATCTTCCATGAGAGACTCATGATCCCCTCTTTCTAAAATTCTTCCATCCTTTATAACAAGGATTTGATCTGCTTTTTCAATTGTTTTAAGTCGGTGAGCGATCACAAAACTTGTGCGACCTCTCATTAAATTATTTAGCCCTGCTTGTATTTGTAATTCTGTTCTTGTGTCAATATTAGATGTCGCTTCATCGAGAATTAATATATCTGCATCTGCTAAAATTGCTCGTGCAATCGCAAGAAGTTGTTTTTGTCCTTGACTTAAATTCGATCCTTCTGAAGCAATTTCTGTTTCATATTGATTTGGCAAATGCTTAATAAAAGAATGTGCAGATGCTGCCTTAGCTGCAGTGATAACTTCTTCATCAGTAGCATCTAAGCGTCCATAACGGATATTATCCATAATCGAACCAGCAAATAAATACGTATCCTGTAAAACTACTCCTATTTTACTTCGTAAAGAATTAATATCATAATCTTTTATATCTTTTCCATCAATATGAATTTGTCCTTGCTGTATATCGTAAAAGCGAGTTAACAAATTAATGATTGTTGTTTTCCCTGATCCAGTCGGGCCAACTAAAGCAATTGTCTCTCCTGGCTGCGCTTTAAGACTCACTTCTTTTAAAATCGTTTTATTCTCTGCATAGCCAAATGAAACATTCTCAAGTGCAACATGCCCTTGTAAATTTTGTACAACAAATGCGTCTTTTTTATTTTGAATTTCTGGTACCTCATCCATAATCTCAAAAACACGTTCTCCACCAGCAACTGCCGCTTGAATTGTATTCATTAAAGTCGCAAATTGACTTAACGGTCTTGAGAATTGACGAGAATAATTAATAAAAGCCGCAATAACACCCACTGTTGTCATTCCGTTTAAGACCATAACTGATCCAGTCCCAATGACAAGCCCCATACCTAAGTTATTAATAAAGTTCATACTTGGAAAAATAAAAGCTGAAAATGTATCAGCCTTCGTAGCTGAAACTCTTAGCTGTTCATTAATTTTATTGAAATTTTGTACAGTTTCTTTTTCTTTTCCATACAACGTCGTAACATCCGCACCTGTAATTGCTTCCTCAATAAATCCATTTAATTCACCTAAATCTTTTTGACGCTTCGCAAAGTTTTTACCACTATATGCAACTAGTTTTTTTGTAACGTAAAACATAATAGGTACTGTAATTAAAGTTACAATTGCTAAAATCCAATTTAAGGCGAACATCGCAATCGTTACACCTATAAAAGTTAGCGCTGATGAAATAATTTGTACAACACTTTGTGTCAAAGCTTGGTTCAAATTATCTATATCATTTGTCACACGGCTCATTAAATCACCTTGAGAACGCACATCAAAGAACCGTAAAGAAAGCGTTTGGATTTTCTCAAAAATATCTTGTCGTATTTTTTGAATTGTTTTTAATGCAACGTTAATCATGACAAATGTTTGTAACCATGTTAAAAGTACAGTTACACCGTAAATCGCGATAAGTAACATACACATTCTTGCTGTACCACTTAAATCTTTCGGTACAATATATTGATCTATAATGACTCCCATAAAATAGGGACCTAATAATCCAAGTAAAGTAGTAACAACGACTAGAAATATAACAAACATTAGAGCAGCTTTTTGATAGCCCATATAGTTCCATATCCGCATTACAGTTCCTTGGGCATTTTTAGCTTTTCCCATCTTCGGTGTGTTTCGTCCACCTTTATTAGCAAATTGCCCTTGAAAATTACGCATGTTCTTCCCCACCTTCTTTATGCAAATTACCACCTTGGGAAAGATAAATTTCCTGATAAACCTCACTTCGTTCTAACAATTGTTCATGTGTACCATTGCCAACTAATTCACCATTATCTAATACAAGTATTTTATCCGCATCCATTATGGAAGAAATTTTGGACGCGATTAATAATGTCGTTGTGCCTTTATATTTTGTTTTTAAAGCTGTTTGAATAGTAGCCTCTGATTTTGCATCAACTGCTGATGTAGAATCATCTAATATGAGAATCGGTGGTTTTCTCACAAGTGCCCTTGCAATTGATACACGTTGTTTTTGTCCACCTGATAGATTTGTCGCACCTTGTGTTAAATTATATCGATAAGATTCTTCCAGCTTATTGATAAACTCAGTCGCACAAGCTGATGCAGCTGCTACTTCCAGCTCATCATGTGTTGCATTTTCTTTACCATAACGTAAATTCTCTTCTATACTACCTGAGAACAACAAAGCCTTCTGAGGTACAAACCCTATTGAAGCACGGAGTTTTTGCAAATCATATGTTTTAACATCTATTCCATCTATACATATTTCACCTTGATCCACATCATATAGACGTGGTAACAGTTTCGCTAAGGTAGATTTACCACTTCCAGTTGATCCAATAATCCCTACTTTTTCACCTTTTTGTATGCTAAACGAAATATCCTTTAAAACGTATTCATTATTTTTCGTATAACTATAACTAACATTTTTAAATTCGATATTCCCCTCGATTTTCTCAGGTTCGATTGCATTAGCTGCGCTTATAATATCAACCTCGGTATTTAACACTTGCTGTACACGATCCGCAGATGGAAAAGCTCGCGCAATTTGAATAAATACCATGCTAATCGACATAAGTGACATTAAAATGATATTCAAGTAATTAATAAATGCCAAAATCGCTCCTACTTGAAGCGTTCCATTGAATACTTTTTCTCCACCAATCCATAATGTTGCGACAATCCCGCCACTTACAACTAGCATAATGATTGGCATCATTAAAGAAATAAGTTGCACAGCTCGAATATTTATCTTCGTTAAATTTGTATTTACATTTCCAAATTGGGCGATTTCGTATTTTTGTCTTACATACGCTTTTATAACACGTACACCAGATAAATTTTCTTGTAACTTTGTATTCACTTTGTCCAATGCCTCTTGCACCTTTTTAAATGTACCACTTGCTTTACTTGCAATTAAAATAATCGCAAGTAATAAAATCGGAACAACTACAAGTAATATTGGAAATAACTCTCGCGCTGTTACAAAAACAATAATTATACTTCCCATAAATAACAGTGGACCACGAACGAGAACACGTAATGTCATCGTCATTGCCGATTGAATGGAAGTGATATCATTCGTCACGATCGTTAATAATTTACCTGTTCCAAATGAATCACGATTATTACTAGAAAATGTTTCTATTTTCGCAAACACATCTTTTCGTATGTCTGTAGCGAAATTAACAGCTGCTTTTGTAGAATACATCATACACCCAAGCCCTCCAACTAAACCGAGTGCTGCTGCTCCTATCATAAGAAGCCCCATTTTTATTACATAATTTAAATCCCGATTTGCAATCCCAACATCAATGATATGTTGCATAATAGTCGGTTGAATTAAGTCCATCGCAACCTCAAGTACCATAAATAGCGGTCCAATAATAGCGAAGAACATGTATGGTTTTAAATACTGTAATAACTTACGAAATGATTTCATACATAATCTCCTTTTCCCATGAAATTACCACTGAATAATTCATATCCCTCCTTATTTAAGCGATATTTTTTGTAATTTCTTCATTACTTTTATTATATTATGCAAATTAATATTTA
>NZ_JBNLYE010000358.1:0-3916 GCF_050172095.1 Bacillus sp. GMs2/2 | reverse complement strand
GTATAGTTATAAAGTTTTTATATTTATTTGGACAATTATTTTATTGTTTTTTCTACTTTATTATGGTTACAGTGAAGTTTCCGACACCGAGCAGGTGCCAGTCATAACAATCAAAAAATAGAAGTGAAAAATATTGAGAAAACCAAATGAGATAAAAATAGATACAGTAGAAAGACTACTACAGGAAGTAATTAATCGTACGAAGTTAGATGAAATATTGGAAATAAAAAACTTTAATGGAAAATATGTTGATTGCTGCTTGGGGAGAAAATTGTAGATATCACAATTGGTATAAAGATATTCATGAGTTATTCAGAGGTTACGATTTACACTGCCTTAGGAAAAAAAGGATAGGTTTCCGAGACACCCTTTATATTTAAGTAACGATTCAAGCTAATAGATTACATAAAATCAGAGCGGATTGTGCATCGTCTTATTCGAACTACAAGAAACCATAAACGAACAAGTAAAGCGGGACTTAGAGTAAACTGTAATGGTGAAACAGGAGGAGACGCATGGGTGTGGTGTTCAATTTGTCATGAAGAACATCCCGTTCTTTTCTGATATGTTTCAATATAATCAAGGAAACCCCTATCATTCTTTACCATTATGTCAGCACACATATATGGTATACGCTCATTTAACAGAGAATTATGTAGGGGAAGATTTATTTCTTCTGCAAAGTGCTGCAGCATTCCATGATACAGGTAAACCGTTTTGCCGTGTATTTAAAAAGCTCAAAGGGTACCATTCGTATTATGGTCACGAATATGTCAGTACTCACATCGCTTGCCACTTTTTAATGGAACTTGGTTTCGAATGGGAGTTTATTGAGAAAGTATTAATGATTACAGAGTTTCATATGAAGATGTTACATGGCGGGGAAGAGGCAGCACGTGAAATCTATCATTACTGCGGTGATGAGATGCTTACGAAATTATATTTTTTCCGAGATGCAGATGCATTTGTGAAGTAGAGAAGGGAAAAAATGCTTGTAAATATCCACGAACATTGCACGTTCCTTGGTCGATAGGGGTAACAAGTGATGACTGTGTTCTACAAAATATGGACGGATTTGAAACTCAAGAAGTAATCGTACTAGAAAAGTTAGATGGTGAAAATACATCCCTTTATAAAGATGCTATTCATGCAAGGTCGTTATCAAGTGGTCATCACCCATCGAGAACATGGGTAAAAACGTTACAAGGAAGTATGGGGTATAGAATTCCAGAAGGCTGGCGTATATGTGGTGAAAATGTATATGCTTGTCATAGCATTCACTACACAGCACTGACTTCCTATTTTTATGTCTTTTCAATATGGAATGAGAAAAATGAATGTTTATCGTGGGATGCAACAGTTGCATGGTGTAAAAAGTTAGGCCTTGCACACGTTCCAGTGTTATATCGTGGCCCCTATAATGAAAAGGTAATTCGTTCGTGCTACAACGGTACTTCACTCTTTGGAGGAATTCAGGAAGGGTATGTACTTAGATTAATGGATGCGTTTCACTATAATGATTTTTCAAAATCCGTAGGGAAATTTGTTCGAAAAGACCATGTGCAATCCAATCAGCACTGGATGACACAAGCGGTTATCCCCAATAAATTAGCAAAATAAAAACACGCAACTCCAAATGGAACTGCGTGTTTTTTCGTTTTCTAACATCATTTGACGTTCATGTATGGTTACTCTTATCAGAGAATATACTCCCTAACACGGAAAACTATTAATTTATTAGTTTTTATTCGTAACTTTTAAAGTATCTAATACGACTTTAGTCGCGTCAGCAATAAGCTTATCATCATATTCTGCATCTTCTTTATCATGATTAGAAAGGATGGCAAGAACAATTGGCTTTTTATTTGGTGGCCAAATAATCGCAATATCATTCCTTGTTCCATAAGATCCTGCGCCTGTTTTATCAGCTACTTCCCATCCTTTTGGTACGCCCGCACGAATCAACTTATCACCAGTCGTATTTCTCTTCATCCAATCTACTAATAATTCACGTTTCTCTGTTGGAAGTGCAGATCCTAATGTAAATGATTGAAGTGTCTTAGCGATCGCTTCTGGTGTACTGGTATCGCGCGTTTCTCCAGGATGTACTTCATTTAATTCAGGTTCAAATCGTTCAGATTTAGTAACCGTATCTCCCGTTTCTCTCAAGATTTTTTCAAATGCGGATGGACCACCTAATTTTTTAAGAATTAAATTATGTGCCGTACTGTCACTATATCGAACAGAAGCATCTGCAAGTTCTTTTAACGTCATTCCTGTATCCACATGCTTTTCTGTAATTGGATTATAATTAGAAAGGTCTTCACGCGTATACGTAATCCTTTCATCAAGAGCTTCTATTGAGTTCTGACGTAAAAGAGCTCCCGCTGCTAATGATTTAGATGTAGAGGCAAATGCAAAACGATCATTTGGATGATAAGCAACAGTTTGATTTGTACCTGTATCCAGAGCATAAATACCAAGCTTAGCATTATATTCTTTTTCAAGCTTAGCAAAAGAATCATGACGTGTATTTTCTTGTTTAATTTGCTTTATTTGTTTTGTTTGCTTAGGTAGTTCAGATGGAGTATTACTATTAGAACACCCTATTAGTGTTACACATGAAAGTAATACGACAGGTACAATCTTTTTGTAGGTAAAGAACTTGTTTAAAACGTACATGAATTTTCAACCTCTTTCAACGATATATGGATTTTGTTTTGGTATTTTAAATACCGATGTTAATTAAAGTGGGTGTTGGATACCAATACTTCTGAAGTTGAATTTTAACAGGATAAGCAGAACCAAAGCGTTTATATGAATGAACGGTTACTGTTTAGGGTGTTTCTTTTTTGCTTACACTCGTAATAGTTTACCTGTGAAAGTATTAAACTCGTAACGTTTAAATGAAGTATTTCAATACACACTTTTTTTACATCACTTTACTTTTGGGAATAATAAGTCCTTTCATATTTTTAGGAATACACATAATAGACACTCTAAGTAATAAATTTGTTCCATTTTAACTTGGTGAACGGTAAAGAAAATACAATGAATTGTAAATGAAACCTGTACGGGAGTATAGTACAGTGCATATGACCCCCCCCTCAATGCTATCTCTGAAAAAATCATAATTCTCGGCTTTATAAACTGTATTTTCAAAAATATTGCGAGCTTGTAAGAAAAATGAAAGGTAATTCAATATGAGATAAACAACCTTACTACTACAATGAAAAACAGAATTATTCTTAAAAATCATGAGATACGATATCAAGTTATTTGTGTGTTTAATATATTTGACCAAATATTCCAGTTTCAATAGGAAAAGTCGAGTCAGACCATTAACAAATGGTATATTATTCGTATTTTGGAAAAGTCAAAATGTAGACAAGCATCTTCTATCAAATCTCATTCTTAGTATGTACATTTGGAGGGGATTTCTCATATGAAATTAGTAAAAGTAACAGATGTTAGTTAGGAGAAAGATGATAATGTTAACAAATTCTATGGGAAGGTGAAGAAAGAAGGTAGCGTAGGTCTATTCCTACGTGTATATCATTTAGATAAAAAAGGTGTAACAGCTTGGGAGGAAGTGCAGGAAGACAAGCTTCCTAAGAAAGTAAAAGAAAAACTAGGTGTGAAATAATCATTTATTTGTGATGGTGGATTCTCCTACGTCGAGGGTTTGCCGTTTTTTATTATATGTTATGTTGTAATTTTTTATATGAAGTATATTGAAAAGATAGGGTAGATCTTCTGGAATGATATTTCCATAATTAATAATTTGTACGTTAACCTTTCCATTATTACTAATTCCTTTTATATCAACAAATTTCCCCACATATCCCTTTGTACCAATATCTTTTAAAGTACGTATAAAAAATGCCCTTTACCTTATCTTTAAATTTTTATATTA
>NZ_JBNLYE010000357.1:0-3956 GCF_050172095.1 Bacillus sp. GMs2/2 | reverse complement strand
GGGCTATAGAAATTAAATAGGATAATACTAGTTTTCTATATTAATAATATAGAAAACATTTGTAAGATTGGAATTTTAATATAGGTTTATAAAAATAATGAAAGTGTGTCTTCTATTTCGTGTAAATCTCATTAGCTTGTTGAAATTTGCAACGTAGGAAGGATTAGAAGGATGAGAAAGATTATTAGCGTTTTAGTTATTTTCTTTATGACGGGAAGTATCTTTGTTGGGGGAGCTGTTCATGCGAAAGCAGAAGGGAAGCATGAATGGAATACGAATAAGCTTTTAAATATTGCACATCGCGGAGCAAGTGGACATGCACCTGAGCATACTTTTGCTTCTTATGATTTAGTTAAAAAAATGAAAGCGGATTATTTAGAGTTAGATATTCAATTAACAAAGGATGGCCAATTAATTGCAATGCATGATACAGCAGTTGATCGCACTACAAATGGAACAGGCGAAGTACGAGATAAAACGTTAAGCGAAATAAAGAGTTTAGATGCTGGATCATGGTTTAATAAAGCGTATCCAGAAAAGGCTAAGCAAGAGTATGTTGGGCAAAAGGTTCCAACTCTTGAAGAAATCTTCCAAAAGTATGGAAGAAGTATGAAGTATTATATTGAAACAAAATCACCAGATGTGTATCCAGGAATGGAAGAGAAATTGTTGGCGTTGTTACAAAAATATAATTTAGTAGGCCAAAACATGTCTTCTAGCCGTGTTATGATTCAATCATTTAGTAAAGATAGTTTGAAAAAGATTCATAGTATGAATGAAAATATTCCGTTAGTTCAATTGCTTTGGTATTATCCAAATGAAAACAATGAAATTGTTGAATGGTCTGGTATTACACATGAACCGAAAAGTGTAACAAATGATGATTTTCAAGAAATTAAAAAGTATGCAGCTGGTATTGGACCAAACTTACGTAATGATAACGGAGAACTAATTATTGATGAGTCATATATGAAAATGGCTAGGAAAAATGGACTGTTAATTCACCCTTATACAATTAATGAGAAACCCGATATGAGACTGTTAATCAAATGGGGTGCTACAGGAATGTTTACAAATTATCCGGATCGATTACATAGTGTATTAAAGGAAAAATAAGTGGAAAAGGGTATACCAGTGTTTTAGGTATACCCTTTTTAATTTAACTCCCCGATAAACGTAATCTCTTTTTCATAGCATTCATCTGCATCATAAATAATTTCTTGAAAGTGAAGCGTTTTGAAGGAATGACAAACTGAAATTTCCCATGTCTCCCAAAAATCAATTTCATTTGAAAGAAGAATCCATTTTTGAAATTCACTATCTCTATTAAAGAAATTATGAAAGTAGTCCTCATTTTTAAATATAATGATTTGCGAATCCCACAAATTATTTATAGAAATCAAAACAACAACTCGATATGTATGTGTATCGCTCGGTTTCATATTTATTAAATGATTTGCTTGATTTAATAAGGTTTGAATACATAACCGTTTTACTTTTCTAGGTGTTTTACGAGAGTCAATAAAAGCTTGCGAAACTGGCAATAGCATATTCCAATATTCATCGTTATAGAAAGTAGAAGGGAACGTTTTTGTATGGTCCTCAATTCGCTTTATCATAGTGTTTGTTTTTCGTTTCATACCACGTATTTTCTTTTCACGCATTGTGAGTCATCTCCATAAATTTTTGTAATGCAGCAGAGTGATATATATCTTTTCTAGTAATAAAAGTAGTAGGAACTTTTTTGAAGCTATTTGGTAATGGGTTGAATGATACGTCATGTTGATGACCATTTAAAATAGGCTTCATCATAATTGCTATGCCCATACCTGATTTTACACATGCGAGTATCGCTTCAATTGTTCCAAACTCAAATACTCGCTTAGGTGAAATTCCTTCTTCTTGAAGCCAATCTTCTAATAAATTTCTATAATAGCACCCGTGACTAAATGCAAGTAAATTCATGTCTCCTATGTCTTTAAAGGAAGATAAAGGCTTTTTGCTAATGAGAACTAATTCTTCTTCACGAAATATATTTGTATGAAGTTCGGCATGCTGAGTAGAGCCAGCTATAAACGCTCCATCCAGTTTTCGTTCTAGTACAAGCCTAATCAATTGTTCTGTCGTATTTGATTCTAAAATCAATTCGATTTTTGGATATTTTTCATAATAGGCCGTTAATATAGATGGAAGTCTTACAGCGGTTGTAGATTCTGTACATCCAATTTTTAAAGTGCCTCTTGGTTCGATCCCATTACTTTGAACTGCTTTAACAGATTGATCCATTAGGTGGATAATTTGTTTGGCATATGTTAATAAAATCTCACCGTTAGAAGTTAAAGTTACACCTTTTCCGTTTCGGTAAAATAAAGGCACACCTAATTCGTTTTCTAGTTGTTTCATACGCATTGTTACGCCAGACTGTACATAGTTTAAATTTTTAGCTGCGTGAGATATGTTTTTTTCTTTCGCAACTTCGTAAAATATAGTTAAATCTTTTATATCCAAGTATCATCCCTCCATAAAAGGTATCATTTTTTTTGATGGATCACATGATAAATCTTTATTTTATATGATATCAGAACTTTCATACAATGGAAGGGGATGGAGGGATTATTGTGTTAATGGAAGAAAGGGTGAATAGTACTTATAAGTGGGTTATGTTAATTTTTGCGACGGTTGCTCAAACAACAGCGACACTTATCACGTATGGTGTTGGAGCGTTTGCTTTATTTTGGAAAGAAGAATATGCACTTACGAATACGGAGATTGGATTGTTAGTAAGTGTTATAAATATGGGACCGCTATTTTGTATGCTTTTTGTCGGGCGGCTACTTGATCAATACAATGAAAAGTTGTTAATTTCGATAAGTTCATTTTTACTAGGAGGTTCGTTTTTACTGACTAATATGGTCAATGGATTTAATGGGTTACTCTTTGTACTTTTATTAGTAGGAACGTTTTATAGTGTTTCGCAGCCAGGAGGAAGTAAGGTGATAATGAAGTGGTTCTCAAAAGAAAATCGCGGGTTAGCGATGGGGATTAGACAAGCCGGTATACCGATTGGTGGTACATTAGCGGGAGTATTGATCCCGTTTCTTACAATAAAATATAATATGGCCTATGCGGTAAATAGTATTGCATGTATTTGTATAATTGGAGGGTTTTTATTTTTTATATTTTATAAGGAACCATATATTCAAGAGAAAGTTAAACAAGCACGTAGTAAACTTTCTTTTTGGATGCAGTTAAAAGAAGTGATGTGTAAAAAAGAGTTATATGCAATTTATATAACTGGCATTTGTATGATTTCATTGCAAATGGTGTTAGTTGCGCACTTTATAAAATTTTTAGTATTGGAACAATCAATCACGCCAATTTTAGCTGGAAAAGTATTTTCCGTTATGTTCTTTTCTGGAATGGTTGGTAGGGTTATATTAGCAGCTACTAGTGATTTATTTTATAAGGAGAATAGGCGTAACCTCTTATTTATAACTGTTTGTATTTCTATTTTCTTCATTCTAATATTAGTAATGAGCATACATACAATAACGAATGTATTGTATGGTGTAAGTGCATTGTTAGGGTTCTTTGCAATTGGATGGTTTAGCCTTTTCATAACTGAAGTTGCGGAATCAGCAAGTGAAGAATCGGTAGGGATGACAGTGAGTTTTGCACTTACATTAAATCAAATTGCCATTATTGCTGCGCCTGCTTTATTTGGTTATATTGTAGATAAGAAGGGATATACGTATGCGTGGTTATGCATAGTTGTATTACTAACTATTTCAGCGGTTAGCTTATATAGGAAGGATAGAAAATGAGGGAATGTTAGCAATGTAAATTTTTTATGAAGAAAGTCTAAAGAAATGTTGAATGAGCGACATTTCTTTTTTTATTTGTTGTATAATCAAAATGTAAATGAGATTCGTTTTCAATTTCGTTCATTACCTCTT
>NZ_JBNLYE010000356.1:0-3968 GCF_050172095.1 Bacillus sp. GMs2/2 | reverse complement strand
ATCCCCATAATTCGGGATTCATTCCAAGTATCTATAACGATGGTTAACCTTTCCGTTTCCATATTTATTTTTATTACGGCAATTATGCAAATTGTTTTTGGTTCTATAATTGATTTTAAAGGTGCTAGGACTATTCTTATTCCGAGTATTATTTTAACAATTATAGCGAGTATTGGTTGTGCAATTACAAGTAACTTTACAGTATTTTTAATATGTAGAATTTTACAGGCTGTAGGGACAGCTGCAATACCACTTATTGCCGCAACTACAATTGGTACTGTATTTCAAGGAGAACAACGAGGAAGTGCAATGGGTACATATCAAACCATGTTATCCATTGCACCTGCTGTTGCACCAGTGCTAGGAGGTTTTATTGGGGAAAAATATAATTACCCAGGTGTTTTCTGGCTACTTGTAGCAGTATCTGTAATTCTATTTATAACTAATTGGATATATTTCCCTAATGATCGTGTAGGAAGTAAAAAAGAATTGAGTGGGAAAACACTTATATCTCACTATGCTTCTATATTTAAAAGCAAAGTGGGCAGTTCCATATTAATATTAAGTTTCTTTGCATTTTTTCTTTATTTCTCCTTCCTTGTTTACTTACCAATTTTATTAACTGATCATTATCAATTAAGTTTACAGGTAGTGGGTTTACTTTACTTACCAATGGCTATTAGTTTAATAATTGGCAGCATGACCTTTAAAACAATTCAATCAAAAATTTCACAAAAAAAGCTTTTTATAGCTGGAAATGTAGTATTAGCTTTGAGCGTTATACTATTTGCTGTGACACACTCGAAAACTTTAATTGGCGTAACAGTTGCTTTAATTCTTCACGGAATATCAATTGGTATCCTTACTCCTTTATTTGCTACTATGATTGCAAATGAATTTGAACATAATAGAGGAAGTGCAATGGGAATGTTTAACTTTATTAGATATATGGGAATGGCTGTAGGACCTATTGTTTCGGGGGTATTATTAGCACATTTCAAGCCTACAGTTGTATTTGCTCTTTTTGGCGGATTTTTTATCTTTCTCTCTTTTGGTATGCTTATACGGATTAGTAAGAAATCTATTAAAATTGTACCAAAACAAGAAAATTTAAAATAAGAAAATGATTTCATCATAAAGAATTAATAGTATATAAACTATACATTTAAATTATTATCCATAATAAAATTAAGGTAAACTAAAAGTCGATCTTATTCATAATAAAAGATGAAATATATTGTTTCTTTTGTAATTTTGAATAAGGTAATTAGAAATTTCAATAAGAGAAATTATATTTAGTTAAGTAATAAAAAAGTGTAGAAGGGTTTTATTTCTACGCTTTTTTATTTTGGGGTATTTCGGAATTCTTAGGTTGACGGGTATGTGGTGCTACCCCATCGCTATCAAGCTAAGCTTATACAAAGTCAATTTTAGGCGAGATTGTTTCTTTTTTCTAAAGGGCAAGTGTAGGTGATTGAAAGATTTGCATACGAAATAAACCCTAACGGGTTTCACTTTTTTGAATTAAGCGGCTTGATTGTCCGACATAGTACAATTGTAAACGACACCTAATATATCAAAGACCGTTTTCTTCTTATATCGATGAGATTTCCGCCCGCTTTGCTGTAGGAGATTGAACAGACGAAGTAACACCTTTGATAGCTCTTGGGTGTTTTTTTGTATAGTTTGGAATAGAAGAAGAAAATAGTCTTTAATCATATATATGGCTTTATACTCACTAAGCTCTCGTTTTTTCTTCATGAGGAGCAATTGGCGCATTTGAAACATGATAGAAGAACAGAGTAGAATGGCAATCAATTGACCATATAAATGGCACTCCAAACGTTCTGGTTTTATCTTCTTACAATGATGGATTTGAAAGAATGACTTCCACGTTTTAAATAAAATTTCGATTTGCCAACGCAAAGAATACCAGTCATGTACCTGTCCCATCGGGACAATATCTGTAGAGGTGTTTGTCATATATACATTGATACCACTGAGTCGTTTACTACGAGGAGAATACTTCATTCCTTTCTTTTTTTCTCTTACAGATTGATCTTGTAATCGTTTTTGTTGCTGTTGTTTTGTTAATCGATGAACAATTACACGAGCTGGCACTTTATCAATCATTCCTACATAAGCATCAGCTATTTCACATGTTTGTCCTGGTTGAAGGGAGTTCATTAACGTCTCCATATCTATCTGTATATACTCTGTACCTTTCTTAATTCTTCCGTCTTGAAAATAATCAGGGTTAGGATTTTTTTGATACATACGTGTATTCGACTTGATACGAGAGATATAGTAGGCCTCTTTATCTTGTATATCTTGAAGGTCTTTTAAATGAAAATAACCTAAATCTCTGATACATAAATCATTTGCTGTCACAGTTGGGACACACAGCGAGCCGTAAGTGCGATCATGTTGTTTACCTGGACCTGTATGAATATGTAGGAACTGTCCACTTAACAAATCATACTCAAGTTGAATTTTTATTCCAGCTGTATGGCTGCATCCTCCTGCACCTGGATAAACCGATGAAAATACATCTGGGAGTTGAAATGCAGTTGAATCTAAAATACGAATACGCTTGAAAACAGAAGTGTATGGAGAAGAAATCGGCATAGATGCGGCCAATTTTTTGCTTAGTAGTTCGACTAGTAGGTGTTGTAAAAGTTGGACGGCCGCCTTATTAAAACGTTGATTCAGTCCCTCAGGACTGATGAGTACTTCTGTTGATGCTTCTAAACAGCTAGATAATTGAGTTAAAGAAGTCATAGCTACATTTTGGCTCACCCATACACATAAAGCTACTAAATCTTTTGCTTGATACTTACTAGTTCGTTGTACAAAACCAACATCTCTAGCAAGATCCTGTAAAGTATTTGGAGATAAAAAACTTTGAATCTCTTGAGCAAATAGTTGTAATTCATCAGACACAGAAACAGACATAAAAAACGCCACCCTTTCCTATGATTCTACAGAAAGGATATCGTATTTTCATATTTGTAGGCTGGTTTTAGATACAAAAAATAATAGAAATGCAAAAAAATAGATATTGGTAACCTATATATGACTTAATGTAAAATATATATTGCATTTGATTTAATAACAATATAATATATAGAATATAAGATTTATGGTATGAAGTTTATTTTTACAAATGAGGTGTATTTAATGTCTGTAAGTAAAATAAAAATTGCAAGAGTAGAAAAAGGTCTGACCCAACAAGAGTTAGCCGATATTGTGAACGTTACACGACAAACCATTAGTCTTATTGAAAGTAATAAATATAACCCTTCTTTAAAACTTTGCATTCATATAGCTAAAACATTAGATAAAACCTTAGATAAATTATTTTGGGAGGAACTTTAAAATGGAAAAACTAAAAAAATGGTTTTCACTCAGTACACACTCAGATGAAAGAATTCAACAAATCGAAATGAAGATTTGGGCTCAATCTGGAATTGTTGTCCTACTTATAGCTTTTGCTGATTTTATAATACGAGGAGCATATCTACACCGTCCATTTCTAGAATGGGCTGCTTCATTAGCCATTATAATTTTTTATATGATATTCTTTTTTATTAAATCTATTCTGACTGGTGTTTATGAAGCAGATATTAATAATAAAGAACAATTAAATGAAAAATTAAAAGAAAAAATGAGTAATACCCTTATTTTTTCTTTTGTCGCAATAGGTGCTACCACATACAAATATAACTTACCTGAAGATTTCGTTGGATGGTTATCAGTAATAGCAAGATTTATTATACTTTTCGCTTTCCTATTTGGTATTCAATATCTTATTACAGTATTAGCATGGAAGAAATCAAATAAAATTTAATAAGTATAGACAAAAAAGCTTATCTTTTAGCACTTAATGATAAGCTTTTTATTATTTTTTCATCTTTTTTCGTTTTGGGGTACAATGAATTTCTTAGCTTGATAGCGATGTGGTGCTA